>JAHWKJ010000036.1 GCA_019347905.1 Planctomycetota bacterium | reverse complement strand
CATCGAGACGATGGGCGGTGTCGCGACGAAGATGATCAATCGCAACACGACGATTCCCGTCAGTCGCGTCGAGCAGGTCTGCACGGTGCATCCGAACCAGACCAGAATCGCCGTGCGAGTCTTTCAAGGGGAGAGCCGGCGCGTCGAGCACAACCTGCTACTGGGGGAATTCAGCGTTGAAGGCATCCCGCACGGTTCGCCCGGGCAGGCCGTCGAGATCCGCTTCACCTACGATCTCAACGGCGTGCTGGAGGTCGAAGCGACCGTCGTGGAAACAAAGCGGAAGGTGACGCACTTGATTACGCGGCACGCGCGAGGCATGAGCGACGCGCAAATTGCTGAAGCGGTCCGACAAATGCAGGCATTGAAGACACACCCCCGGGAGGAGACCGAGAATCGATTTCTGCTGCGAAGGGCCGAACGGCTGTATGTGGAGCTTCCTCTCGCCGAACGCCAGTGGCTCGACGTACTCTTGAGCGGCTTTGAGGAATCGCTGGAGCTGCGGGATCCCCCCGCCATGCAAAGCCATCGCATTGCACTCACCGACTTTCTGAATCGGTACGACTCGGAGCCAGGCGCGGACGAACCGCATGAACAAACGTGGTGAGAGATCCGGCCGCGTCGATCGGGCCGCCGTCCGGGAATGGGCGTGCGAGGTGCTCGAGCTGCCTGCCGGCGCTGAATCGCGTGAGCTGCGCTCACTGCTGCTGGAGCGAATCGATCGCGACGATTGTGTTCTGGAGTCAACTTCGGCGGACGCAATCCGCGGGCTCGCCGCGAGCCTCCCGACCGCAACGGTGTCAGCCGGTTCCTCGCGTCTCGACGAGCGTGGCGGTGAGTCCGGCCAGCAGCGAAGAGTTGCGACAACCGCCTTGCGTGCGGTCAAATTTGCCGAGGAGGAAAGGCTGCGGGCGAGTGTGAACGCCTTCTCGGCGGAGTTCTTCTCGCTGCCTCCGGCCCAACGTCGTGCGAAGAGCGACGAACTGCTGGAAGCATGTCAGTCGCACCCGCCGCTAAAGCATCGCTTGAGCCGGCTCTCGACCGGGCTGGACATCGATCTGCGTGTGATCGCGGTCGAGGCGCCGCGCGTGCGGGAACTTGGTCGGCTGCTGTGCGACTTGCACGTGTTGAGGCCGCCCGAACGGGCGGAGCGTCGCCGTGCGGCACTGGCGTCCATCGAACGGGACGATCCACGTGCGTGGGCGAAGGCAGCCCGCCGCCTCAGGAAGGCATACCCTCCCTTGGCGCGTATTGATTCTCCGGCCATCGGCTCCCCATTGCTGCCCGGGGCGTCACTTGCTGCCGGTGGCGTTGCGGGACCGCTGTTTCTGGATGAGGTTGCGGCGCTGCCCCAGCGACCGAAATTGATTGAGCGGCGACAGCGCGAGGCCACCAGGCAACAGCAGCGGAACGAGCGTAAGCCACAGCCGTCCGCATCGACCACGACCTGGGACACGGCGGAGTGGGGCTTTGGATCGGTGTGCGTCGCAACGGTTGCGATCGCATTCGGGCTCTTCGCGATGGTGGGTCGCGACTACCGCCGGGCCGAGCAGGTGCGGGTGCCGGACCCGCTCTTTCCGCAGCCGCAAATTGACCGCGAAGCGATCGATGCGGCCTACCGTGCCGTGCTGGCCAAGCGGTATCTCGACCGTCTGGAAGCGATTCAAAACGAGTTGGAGGTTCTCGACGAACTTCCGCCCGAGGGGCAGGGGGCCGGCATCGAGCGGCGGCGGATCGATCTGGAGGCGGAACGACAGGTGTACAACGAACTGCTGGAAGACCTCAAACGCGGCCGGGGTTTGCCCTTCTACCATGTTGACACCACGGCGGTCGGGTCCCCCGAGGACGACGACGAAGCGCCCGTCGATGCACCGCGTCCACCGAATCTGTTTCGTCCCGACGAAGCTGATCCATGAGCGCACCGGAGCTGCCCGACAATCCGGCCCGCTGGCCTGCCGATCCGTACGAACTGCTCGGCGTCGCTCCGGGTGTCGGTCGCGTCGAATTGAGGCGGGCCTATGCCCGTCTGATCCGGAGATTCAAGCCGGAACATCACGCCGAGGCGTTCCGCCGCATTCGCGAAGCCTACGAAACCCTCGAAGCTCGAGTCCGATGGCGGGAGGCGGCCGGCGATACCGGCGATGAACGTGTCGCGGCCCACGCTGCCGGCGTCTCCTGGGACATTCCGCGGCGTACCGGCCCTGCCGCCGAGATCGACGAGTCGCATGCATCGCACGACGCCGAAACGACTGGAAATCGAGCTGCGCTGGGCAGCAGGAATCGGTCGGTGGACCATGTCGTGCGCGGCGCCTGGCGGACCGCACAAGAGGGCGACATTGCTGCCGCCTACGACGAACTCCGTTCGCTGCTGGCGCGGCATCCCGGCGACGAAGATGTTTGCCTGCGCCTTTACTGGCTGGCCACGCTCGCTCCTCGCGTGGATGCCGAGCGCGACCCGTGCCGCTGGCTGCTGCAAGGAATGCAGCGAACTGGTCCCGGCGGACGTCTGGCGGAGGTTTATCGGCAGGAACTCGAAAGCAATCCGCACGAAGCCCGGAGCGAACGTGCCGGACAACTGCTCGACCGGCCGGCCGCTGCCAGCCAGCTCTATGCCTTGGCCTCAGCACGCTGGAGGGGAGCGTCCGGCGAACTACGGGGATGCCGCGAGCTGATTGCCGGCGATCTCGATCGGCTGCGACCGCGGCTGTCGGAAGAGTTTTCGGAGCTCTGGCTGCGGCTCGTGCTGCTGGCGCTCGATTACATCATCTGGACGTTCGCGTGTTCGCAGGACGAACTGGTGCAGCGTCTGCTCGGCGAGTTTGACCGATTCCAGCACCTGAACCTGTCGCTGGCCGAACAACTGGGGAGGCTCGACCTGCTGCTCGAACTGGCGAACGCCTGGAATGAGCTTCGGATGAAGCGCGACGTCCCGCCACAATTGATTGAGCTGATTCCGCAGTCGTGGTTTCGTCCGGTTCATGAGATTCGCAGCGAGCTGCTCGATTTGCTCGGGCGTTGGGTGGCGGATCCCATGGCAGGCGTCCGCGAGTTGCGTCGAATCGACAGTGTGACGCTCAACCACCTCGACGGCGTCATCCGCTCTCTGGCGTGGATGCCGCGCCGCAACCTCGAATCTGCAGACGCATGCCTCAGGACCAGGCGAATTCGCGATTTCCTGATCGTCCAGGAATGGAACCCGTACTCGACAACCCGCCTGCGGCTTCTGGCCTTCTGTGCTGTCGAAGACCTGTGCCTCGAGGACGTGCTGGATGCCGTTCACCATGCCGCACCGCATGAAGTCAAAAGCATCCGCGACTACCTTCAGCACTTGAATGTGATCGGCTTGCTCGACAAGGATCTCTCGTTGCGCCTCATGTGCAGAGCGCAACAGATCTTCGCACGGCTCTGACCGGCCCGTACGTCCAGGAACGGCAGCATTCTCGCGTGGCTTTCCGCGCTCCTGCCCGCACACTATAACGGCATCGGAGCGATTGAGATGAACGACGAGCTTCCCCGCACGACGAGCCGGCGGCTCGAGTTCGAGAACGGCACTGCCCTCGGCATCAGCAACCGCTGGGAGGGGGGACAGTATTGCTCGATCCTCACGCGGGCCGGGATTGTCGGCTGCGGAATTTATGACCTCGTGACGCCGGCCGAATTCGGACAGGCGATCGCGATTGCGAAAGGCACACCGGCCGCGCCCCTGGTCGAACCGGAGGATCTTTTCGACGCGAAGATTGTCGGCTGCACGCCCCAAGCGCAGGGGTATGGCATTCGCCCGGGCATGACCGGCCGCGAGGCGGTGGAACTGATGCTCGAGGCCTCATCATGACTGCGATCGCGCCGCTGGCCGTGGAGGCCCTCGATCACGTGACGATCGTCGTCAAGGATCTGGAGGCCAGCCGGCGGTTCTACGTCGATGCGCTGGGCATGCAGGAGGTCGAGCGGCCCGGCTTCTCGTTCGCCGGCAAGTGGTTTCAGGCCGGCCCCACGCAGATCCACCTCATTCTCGAACATGGGGAATCCGGCCCGGCCGGCTGGCACGACGGCGAAAAGAACAGCCGGCAGCACCACTTCGCCTTCCGCGTCGACGACGCCCACGCGGCCGCCCGCCGACTGGAAGAACTGGGCGTGACGTTCGTGGCGAAACCCAAAGAGCGGCCCGACGGCTTCGTGCAGGTCTTCGTCAGCGACCCGGACGGGCACATCGTCGAACTCTGCTCGCCGCCGGCGCCAAGGTGACGGGGTGACGGGGTGACGGGCGTCACCCACTCACGTTGTCACCCCGTCATCCCCCCCGCTTACTTCGCCCGCTGGAGCGCCGGCTGCACGACCAGCTTGCCCAGGAGCACGGCCACCGTCAGCACGAGGCCGTACAACAGCAGCGGGTTGACCGGGATCGAAGACGACTCCAGATCGGACGAAGACTCATCGGCGAAGCGCAGGGGTTCGAGCGGCGTCACTGGTCCGCGGCTCTCGGTCGCCGTCTTGCGAAACGCCGGCTGCACGTCGGCGAAATCCATGGGCGGCGCTTCGGGCGCGGGGGCCGGCTCGTCGAGATCGATCGTCGGCGTCATCGGTGGATCGGCCGGCGGATCGCTGCTGATGTACCGCGCTGCGGGACCGGCGTCAGCGAGCAGGTCGCGAGCCTCGTTCGCCATGGCACGTGGCGCCCGCCGCCGGGCTGCATCACGTTCTGCCCACGACGCCTCCCGTCCGAAGGTCGGCGAGCCCGCGTCCACTCCCAGGAATTCACGCGACGAGGCCGCCGGCCACGCCCGCCGCGGTTGCTCAAACCGCCGCGGAACGGTTTCGGACGAAACGATCATGCCGGGGAGCGGCTTGTGTTCTTCCTGCGCCCACGAATCGACTGGGCCGCCGTGTCGTGCGAGCGGCTCCGCGGCCGGCGCCGGCAGCAGTTCGACGCCCGGCAATTCCTGTGGGGCGCTGGCGGAGGCCGTCGACCAGTCGTCTTCCGCCTGGGCTGCGGGAATCGCGTGTGCGGCGGTGAAGTCCGCCCGCACCGGCGCGCGGGTTTCGAGCTGCCGTTCCACACGCGCGACCAGATCGGCCGGCTGAACCTCACCCGGACCGTAGAGCAGGCCGGCGTCGAGAGCCAGTTGCTCGGCCTGCCGCGCCAGCCGCAGGGCATCGTCGATGCGGCCGTCGCTCAGCTTGATGTGCGCCCGGTGCATCAGGTCGTCCACGCGCTGCCGCGTCGTGTGGACCAGTCCCTGCTCCAGTTCGTTGGCGGCGGGCATGGGTGGCGCCTGCGGCGCCGCTTTGGGCGCCGCCTGGGTGTCGCGCTTCATGGCCTGGCGGAGACGGTTCAACTGGCTGTCGTAGTCCTCGGCGAACTCGCTCGCCGTTTCAGGCCGGGGCGCGTCGTCCGGCAGTGTCTTGCGCGGTGCAGTATTGTTGTTTGCGAGGTTCTCGAAGGGGTTGAATTCCGCTTCCGGCTCATCCGGGGAAGACGGCGTGGCCGGCTCCGGCTCGAGAGCGTTCCATTCGCGCACCCCCCCTTGCCCCCCCTTGGGAAGGGGGGGAATGGGGGGGTCGCCTTCCGTAGAACGCGACGCCGTCTGCGCTACGCCGCGATGTTCGTCGCGATCCACTTCACCCGGCAGTCCGAGGAACGGATCCCGCGGCGGGCCGTCCGCGGCCGCCATTCCGCCGCCTCGGCCGGATCCGGCGCATGCGTCGGTCGCGCAGCCTGCGGCTCCGCAATCGCCGTGGCCGCGGGTGACGACTGTCTTGCCGCCTCCCCACAGGCCGCCGAAGAACGACTTGGGGGTGTGCGAGCAGCCGACGCCGACGCCGGAGGCCAGCAGCACGAGCGCGAGCCGCGTTGGGCGCGAGCGAAACAATCTGCGGCAGATCGTCAGTGGTGAAACCATCGTCGTGTTTCCTGACGCTGGGTCCCGATGAGGCGCGACCGGGGCCGAGCGACCCCGTCGTAGGGGTCAGATCGTCGTCAGCGGAACTGCCGGCTTACCCGATTCCGCGACATTGGCGGGAAATGCCGCAGCGGGGGGCGCGAGGTGCGGCCCACGCGAAGCAGGTCAAGCTGGAAAGCTGGACCGAGTTTGCCGGCCGCGGAATAATGCCGGCTGGACGCATTGAAGGACAGGAGCCGCCTGATGTCCGTCGAACGTGAAAAGATGCTGGCGGGGGAGCTTTACGACCCGCTGGACCCGCAGCTCGTCCGGGACCGCGAGCGGGCGCGGAACCTGTGCCACGATCTCAACGCGACCCGCGAGGCCCAGCAGGACGAACGCCGACGCATCGCGCGCGAACTATTCGGCGCCGGCCGCGAGGATGTATGGATTCAGCCGCCGTTCTATTGTGACTACGGATCGAACATCCTGCTCGGCACCAAGTGCTTCTTCAACTTCAACTGCGTCGTGCTGGACGTTTGCCTGGTCCGAATCGGGGATTACTCGCTGTTCGGTCCGGCGGTGCAAATCTACGCGGCCACACATCCGCTCGACGCCGAGTTGCGGCGGCGGCAGGAGTTCGGCAGACCCGTCGAGATCGGCTCCGACGTATGGGTCGCCGGCGGGGCCATCATCTGTCCCGGCGTAAGGATCGGCTCGCGATCCGTCATCGGCGCGGGCAGCGTCGTGACCCGAGATGTCCCCGACGGAGTTTTCGCCGCCGGCAACCCCTGCCGCGTAATCCGGGACCTCGCAGAATAAGCGACGCACATCCCCGCGAAGCGGATTCTCAGCGGCGGAGTTGGCCGAGGCCGTCGCCGAGCTGGTGATGGACTTCGCCCGTCTGGCGCACGACGAGCACCTTCAACAGGCTGAAGTAGCTCATCGATCCGCGGCCGCCGTTGACGTCCCACGACTCGGGTGCGATCGTCTTCTGGATCAGCGCGATGAGGTCGTTCGCGCGTGCCAGCTCACCGCCGCCGGACAGGTGCGGCGGGTCGCCATCGCTGGATCGTGACCGCAGTCGTGCGCGTGCCGCTTCCTTCCGGAGCGCGAGCGCACGGCGGGCCAGGCGGTCTTCGACCTGCTCCAGCCGCCCCTTGAGCCGTCCCCGCATTTGCGAGCGCTCCGAATGCGAGAAACCCTCGGCACTTTGCAGTTCTTCGTACACGAGCACGAGCCGCGGCACCGTCACGTCGTAATCGGGCTTTTCGCGCGGGGCCGACTCCGTGAGCACCTGCCGGTACGTATCACGCAACTCGTCGGGCGTCTGGAGCACGCTGAACCCAGTCACCGCCTGCCCAGGCAGTGGACCCGACAGCGCCAGCGAAAGTGCAACGACGGATGACATGGGGCGACTCCGAACTGAGGCGACGATTCAGCAGCAGCGTTCAATTCCGGGCCTTCGGCATTCGGGCTTCGTCATTCTTTCGTCATTCGGGTTTCGTCATTCGGACTTTCACTCACAGCAGATTCCGCGCCTTAATCTCCAGGTATTGGCTGATCAGCCGCGAGGTGAGCTGCTCCGGCAGCGTATCCACCACCAGGAGGCCCGACTTCTCCAGCTCGGCGATCTGCAGCGACTGCTCGGCTATCATCTCAGCCGCCGCCGCGATCTGGAAGGCTTCCACGTCGGTGCGCGGCATCGTGGCCAGCCGCTCGTAGAGCGGAACGTTCTGCAAGAAGGCCCCCAGGACCAGGTGCGGCCGCCGCAGTTCGCGCAGGTGTCGGCCGATCGCCCGCAGGTGGACTTCATCGAGCGCGTGCGTAACGAGCACCACCAGCGACCGCTTGCGGTAGCGCAGGCGAAGCTGCTCGACCATCAGCGAGTAATCGCTGGCCGCGTAGGTTGGCTCAAGGTCAAACGTTCCGCGAACGAGCCTCTGCACGCCGCCGGTGCCGCGGACGGGCGGAATCCAGCGATCGACGCGGTTCGAGCAGGCCATGAAGCCGACGGTGTCGCCCTGCCGCAGGGCCACGTAGCTCAGGAAGATCGCCGCGTTGAGCGCCCGGTCGAAGTGGGTGATGCCGTCGCGGGCGTTGCACATCGAGCGGCCGCTGTCGATGAGGAACAGCACGTTCTGGTTGCGTTCGACGGCGTACTCGCGGCTGATGAGGTCCTGGTGGCGGGCCGTCGCTTTCCAGTCGATGGAGCGGTACTCGTCTTCGCGGCGGTACTCGCGCAGCCGCTCGAACTCGTTGCCGCGGCCGCGCAGCCGCGAGAGCCGCACGCCCGCGTCCGCCAGCCGGTTCTGCCGCGCCAGGAGTTCCGCCGTGTGGACCTGCTGGATGTCGGGAAAGATCCGCACGTCCTGGGCGAGGTCGCGTTCGTCGCACAGCGTCCACAGTCCCAGGCGGCTCCGCGAGCGGAGAAACACCTTTCCGAATCGGTTCCGCCCACGGTGGTGCGGCTGCACGAAATATGCAGCGACCTGGTTCCGCTGCGGCTCCAGCACAAGCGAGGCCGGCAGGTCGTGCGCAGTGCACGGCTGCGGCGGCTCGTCATGGATCTCGAGCTTGAGCGGGATCGTGTTGTGGTTCCGCAGCCACAGGCGGACGGCATTCTGCGCCCCCACGCTCATCACCTCGCCGGCCTCGCGCTGCACTTCGACCCGCCAGGGCCGCGGCGAGATCAGCACATCGACCAGCGCGACGGCGAACACGCCCAGCGTCGCCAGCACGCCAAGCTGCCCGACCGTCGGCTCGAACACGCCCACTGCGAGCGGCACGCCGGCGGCCGCGAACAGGAGCATGAGGAGGGGGCGGGGGAGCATTTGGGGTGACGGGGCGACGGGGCGACGGGGCGACGGGGTGACGGGGTGACGGGGCGACGGGGCGACGGGTGGCGAAGAAGTGGGGCGGACGGGCGTCGCGCCAGCGTTCACCCTCTCACCCCCTCACCTTGTCACCTTGTCATCTTCTTGGTGCCTCGACCGTTTCCAGCACTTCGCGAATGACGTCTTCCACCGAGACGCCTTCAATCTCCGCGTCGGGGCGCAGCCGCAGGCGGTGGCGGAGGACCCACGGGGCCAGTTCCTTCACGTCGTCGGGGACGACGAAATCTCGTCCGCGGCAGGCCGCCAGTGCGCGCGAGGCCAGCAGGATGTTCACGCTGGCCCGCGGACTGCCGCCGACTTCGACGGAATGCCACGTTCGCGTTCGCCCGACCAGCGACGTGATGTAGGCGATGATCGACTCCTCGACGATGACGGACCGCACCGCCTGTTGAATCGCTTCCACTTCCTCGGCCGAGAGCACCGGCTCCACGCCGAACAGGTCGAGGTTCCGCGTGTCGCGGCCGGCGGCGTAATGGGCGAGGATGCCGTTCTCTTCGGCGTTCGACGGGTAATGAACCAGCAGCTTGAACATGAAGCGGTCGAGCTGCGCCTCGGGCAGGGGATACGTCCCTTCCTGCTCGATGGGGTTCTGCGTGGCGATGGTGATGAACGGTCGGTCGAGCGCGTAGGTCGTGCCGTCGACCGTCACCTGCCGCTCCTGCATGGCTTCCAACAGGGCTGACTGCGTCTTGGCCGGGGCGCGGTTGATCTCGTCGGCCAGCAGCAGATTGGTGAAGATGGGCCCGGGATTGAATGTGAATTCCCGGTCCTTCATGTCGTAGATCGAGTGGCCGGTCACGTCTGACGGCATCAGGTCCGGCGTAAACTGGATGCGGCGGAACTCGCACGAGAGCACGCGGCTGAGCGTATTCACCAGCAGCGTCTTCCCCAGCCCCGGCACGCCCTCGATGAGTACGTTGCCTTCGGAGAACAGCGCAATTAGCGTGGCCTCGATTAGCTCCGCCTGCCCGACGACGACCTTGCCGATCTCAGCCACGGCCCGGTCGAAGAGCGCCTCGATCTGCCCGATGTTCATGACAAGGTGACGGGGTGACGGGGTGACGGGGTGACTGGCGCTCCGGCCCTTTCGACCTTCAACCCTTTCGACCTTCGACCCCCTCTTACGGCTTGCTCAGCTTCATCCGCGTCACCCGCGCGAACGGGCCGCTGCCTTCTTCGGGGGGCAGGTCGCGCAGGCAGGTGGGGAGCCAGGCCGGGCGTTTGAGGCGGCCTTCCGGGAGTTCTTCGATTGGCGCAAGCCGCAGCGTGCGGCCGTTGGACTGGTAGCGGGAGACGTCGGTGCGGTGGACGTACAGCCGCTTGCCGGAAATCAGCTTCGAGAGCGTCTCGGAAAACTCGGGGCTGAGACCCAGCCACAGCACGATGTTGGGGTCGGTCTTGAGCGCGAGGCCGATGTCGCCCGTCGTCTCGAGAAACTCCGCGAACGCCTCCTGCAACTCCGGGAACGTGACGCGGTCGCGGCGGCGGACGTACTCGACGACGGCGGCCGAAAGCTGCCCGTGCTCCGCCAGCGCCGCCCACTCGCGGTCGTCCGGCCGTTCTTCGCCCGCCTCGTCGATCGCTTCGCCCTGCCGCTCCTCTTCCTCCAGCATCTGCATCACGCGGCTGTCGTAGGTGGCCGGGCGGCAGCGCGGCCTCGCCCATTCGCGCAGCTCGAAGATCTTTTCTTCCATCGTGACCGACAGCGGCACGGAGTCTTCGCGGGCGTGCTTGAGATCCTCCTGGCTGAGCAGGTGACCCTTGCCGTACGAATCGATCATCGCCGCGATGACGATCTGCTCGATTTCCGCCCCGCTGAAGCCTTCGGTGATGGAGGCCAGCTCTTCGAGATCGTATTTCTCCGGCTTCCAGCCGCGCTTCCGCAGGTGAATCTCGAAGATCTGCCGACGCTCGTGATAGTTGGGCAGATCGACGAAGAACAGTTCGTCGAAGCGGCCGCGGCGCAGAAGCTCGGGCGGCAACTCTGCGATGGCGTTGGCCGTCGCGATCACGAAGACGGCGGCGCGGCGCTCTTCCATCCAGGTGAGGAACTGGCCGATGAGCCGCTTCATGGTGGCGTTCTGCCCGGCGTCCGTCGCGCCGGCGAAGCCCTTTTCGATTTCGTCGAGCCACAACACGGCCGGGGCGATCGTTTCCATCAGCCGCAGCACGTCGCGCATGTTGCGCTCGGAAGCGCCCTGATCGCCCGATAGCAGCCGCGAGACGTCGAGCCGCACCAGCGGAAAGCTCAGCAGGCGCGCCGTCGCCCGCGCCGTGAGGCTCTTGCCGCAGCCCTGCACGCCGAGCAGCATCGCGCCCCGGGGGGCCGGAATGCCCTGCTCGCGGGCGCGTTCGGTGAAGGCTTCGGACCGTTGCCGCAGCCAGTCCTTCAGGCCGTCGAGCCCGCCGACCTCGTCGACGCCTTCTTCGAGGTCATAGAACTCCAGGAGGTCCGAGCCCTGCACCATCCGCCGCTTTTCGGAAACGAGCTGCCCGAACACGTCCTCATCGATTTCGTCGCGACCGGACAGGGCGCGGACGAGCGCCTTGCGAGCCTCGCGCTCTGTCAGCCCCAGCACGGCTTTGAGCAGCTTCTCTTCCGTGCCGGGATCGACGTCCAGGGGAGTTCCGCGGAGCGCCGCCTGTTCGGACAGCACGGACGACAGCTCTTCCTGCAACTCCTGCAGGCCCGGCAGCGGCAACTCGACGGCCACGGCCTCTTTGCGCAGCTCCAGTGGAATCTCGTCCGACGGCCCCAGCACGAGCAGCGTCTTGTGCTCCTCGGCCAGCCGCGGCACCAGGTCCCGCAGCTTCCGCACGATTTCCGGGCGGCTCCAGTAGGGATGAAAGTCCTTGAGCAGGAACAGCCGGTCCGGGGGGTAGTCGGCGATGCGGGCCAGGAACTCGAGCGGCGAATGGGCCGCGGCTCCGTTGCCCTCGTTCCCGCTGCCGAGTGCAGGCTGTGCCCCGGCGGTGGCCGTCCAGACGACGAGATCGCGGTCGATCTCCGCGGCCAGCTCGGCGACGGCGCGCTGCCAGCGTTCTTCCTCCCACGTCTTCAGCACCAGCAGCGTGTAGCCGGAGAGGATCTGCGAGCGAAGCTGATCGAGGACTTCGGACGTGCTCATGAATGTTCGCTTCAATTCACTGCGGGCAGCCGCTCGAGCGGCGCGCCGACCGCTCCGCCGTCATCGCTCCAGCCAGCCGCCGCTGCGCCGGCCGCGAGCTTGTATTGCGCCGGTTGCGCCGGCGTCGCATTCTCTGCGGCGCCCTCGAACTGGACCGCGCCGTCTCCGGCGAGCGGCCGCAGGACGTGCCCTTCTCCCCAAGCCGTCTGCCAAACCGAAATAGGTTGCGACTCCGCCGGCGGCGGAGCCGTACCTTCCTGCACGTAACGGGCCAGCGAATCGGCAAAGGCGTTCGAGCGGCCCCACCAGTCGATCTGAAATGCACGGCGGGCCTGCGCCGTGTCGCGCAACAGCGTGGCTCCCCTGCCGCCCGTGCCGGCCGGCGCGCCGGCGAAGATCGTCTCGGCCGCGTAAAACGTCAGCGGCGAAGGAGACACCCCCGCCACGGGCGAAGCCTCGACATCGAATACATAATCGCCCGCGACCAGCGTGGAACGCTCCAGATTGACCGCCGCCCGAATCGCCGCCTCCTCGCCCGTGACATCGATCTCGAACAGCGTTCTCCCTGCGATGAGCAGGCTTTCGCGCACGATTGCCGCGCAGCCCCGCAATTCGGCGTCGATGCCCGTCTCGAAGCCGGCCATAAAGCTGCCGTCGATGACGGCGTACTGCTCAAAGCGATCGCCCGCCGCCGCGACACTCTCGGAACCTCGGCGCCGCCAATGGGCGAAGCCGCCGGCCGGCTCTCCCGTGCGCACGACGGCGCATCCCTGCAGCCGAAAATCGCTGTCGACGGCTTCCAAAAACCACTCCGGCGGCTCCTTGCCCGCTTCGCCCGACAACAGGAAGCGGCCGTTCTCGATCGACAGTCGCGCGTTCTCCAGCGAAATGAACGCCTCGGGGGCAAACTCGTCAGGCTTCGGCACGACGATCAACGGGTCGGACTCCGGGGACGCGAACTCGATGACCAGCGATTTGCCGCGTAGCTCGATGGGACTCGACGCCCGCGTGCCGCTGCCGGTGACTCGAAACCGCGTGCCGTTGTCCCAGCGGCCGCTGGAGACGACCTCTCCGAGATCCTCACTGTCGAGGTCGACATCCACCGTCCGGGCACCAAGGGCGGCGGGCAACTCGGCCGGCGGGTGCGGCCGCCCTGCCAAGGCTTCCGCCCGCACGAGGAGCGCCGGCGACGGCGCCGCCAACTCCTCGATCAGCGCTCCCGGTCGCCCGCCGTCGACCGCCGCAATCACATTCGCCGGCAACGTGCCGACGCTGTATCGCGCGAGCGGCTCTTCGCCGATCGTGTCTCCCCGGCCTCCGTTCACAGGAGCTGGGCCAGTGGCGGGCGGCCAGGGTTGCGGATGGAATGTCTGCGGCGGCACGACCGTCATCCACATCTGCGCCCAGCGGTCGGAGCTGCCCATCGGCAGCCGCGCATCCTGCGACTTGATGAGATCCGTCCAGCCGGCCAGCAGCGACGACTGGTTCTTCCAATTCACGCCGGCCGGCTTGGGCTGCGGATTCGTTGTCGGCCAGCCGGAGAGCATCAGCATTGCCGACTCGTCACCGCCGGGCAGTGCCGCGAACACGGAATTGATGCTGTCGAGCGCCGTGGCCGGCGGCTGCGCACTTTCCCCGTGCCGCAGCTCGATGGCTGCGCGACGGCTGACGACGGTCGAGGAAAAGACCGTGAGCGATCGCCTGGCTGTTGCCGTCGCGGAAGCCTCCGCCGACGGCGGCCCCACGATCACAGCCGGAACGGAACCGGCGACGAGCAGACTCGAATTCGACAGCACGTCAGCCGCCGCCGCCTCAACCGCCAGGGTCGCGCACTGTTCGCTGCGGACCCAGACGCGGTCGAGAATAGCGCGGTGCCGCGGCGCCTCACCCGGCGATTCCGCGAGTTGAAACACGACTCCGCGCTGAGGTCCGCCGCCGCGAACCGTCGCGGTGGAATTCTGCACAACCAAGTCGCCGCCGATCGAGAACAGCCGCAGCGGCCGGGCCGATGCCATTGCCTGGGCATGGGCGATGAAGTCGATCCCGTCGATTGCCAACAGGCCGTCCACGACCGAAATGACGGCCTCGCCGGAACCGCCCGGCGCGAGGACAACCAGCGGACGCTCTCCATCGGCCGCTTCCAGCCGCACCAGCCGCCGCCCAGTTAAGTTGACCGGCGAAACAAAAAACGGCCCGCTGCCCACGAGCCGCACCGTCCCGCCGCTCTCCGGCAGCCGCGCCAGGGCGCGATTGAGATCGCGGAACATCGCCGGCGGTCCATCGTCGCGTCGGCCCACCGTGAACACGGCCTCCGGCCGCTCCGCATCGGCGATCGGATGAGCCGCGTCGGCCAGCTCGACCGCCCACTTCGGAAAGCTCTCCCCGCGACGCCCCACCAGCCGCGCTTCCTTCGGCGGCGGCCCTGTCACCTCGGTTCCCCCCCTTCCCAAGGGGGGGCCAGGGGGGGTGGAATATCCCTCGACATCCGCAGGATTCGCCGTCGAATTGCCCGCATCGACCGCTGCAACCTGCGTCGGCCCCTCGTCAGAGCCCGCAGGAGCGCCGGCCGCACCGCTTTGCGCCTGCCCCGCCGCAGCGGCCTGCTGCTTTCCGCCCGCGGTCTGCCCCGCGTCCAGTTCGCCGTAGCGCACAGCATCCGAATTCGACGCCGCAAAGGGATTCGCCCCGCCGCCGGGCGAGTCGACCGCCGAACCAAACTGTTGGCTGATCCACCACACAAGAGCGAAAAAGGCAACCGCCGCCGCGAGCAGGATCAGGTATTTCACCACGTCCCGATCGCCGCGCTGCTCGACCGGCGCCGCCGCTGACTGTTTCTTCGCACCGGGCGCGCGCGTCGGCGGAAGTTCCAGCGGCACGCGCTTGCGTGTCGTCGCCGGCGTCTCGACTTCATCCGAGCCGACCGAACGGCTGTCGCCTTCCCGAGGGGCCGGCTTCTTCTTCCGCCGGCGGGCGGTCTTCCCGAAAGCGGCGGGATCGTCATCGGACCGCACACGGGCCTTTGCCGAAGCGGCCGGGCCGTCGTCTTCTTCTTCGGCCAGCGCCGCCAGCACGTTGTTGGAGATCGAATCGCGGCTGAGGATCGCGCTCTCCAGATCGTCCAGCAGGTCGCGCGGCGACTGGTAACGGTCGTCCGGATTCTTGGCCATCATGCGGTGCAGGATGGCGACCACGCCCTCCGGCACTTCACGATTGACGTCGCGCGGGTCGGGCGGCGGCAACAGCGCGTGGGCGTTCAGTTTGTTGGTGATGCTGCCTTCGTACGGCGGCTGGCCGGTCAGCATCTGATACCACGTGCAGCCCAGCGAGTAGATGTCGCTGCGAATGTCCGCAGCCTTGCTGTCGCGGGCCTGTTCCGGCGCCATGTAATCGACCGTGCCCACAGTGGTGCCGTCGCGGGTGATGCCGGCTTCCGTCGTCTCGTCCAGCGAGCGGGCCAGTCCGAAATCGGTCAGCTTCACCGAGCCGTCGCCCTGAATCAGCAGGTTCGACGGCTTGATGTCGCGGTGCACGATGTTCCGCTGCCACGCGTGGTCGAGCGCCCGCGCCACCTGCTTGACGATCTCGACGCTGCGCCGCGTCGGCACCGGCCCGCGGTGCTCGACGAGGTTGTGCACGTCGGTGCCCTCGACGTACTCCAGCGCGATATACAGGTAGCCCTCAATCTCGCCGGCTTCGTACACGGTGACGAGATTGTCGTGCCTCAGGTTCGCGGCCGCCTGGCCTTCGGCGCGAAAGCGTTTGACCAGCGTGGGATTGCGGGCCCGGTCGCGCGAGAGCACCTTGAGCGCGACCGTCCGCTTGAGGTCGGTGTCGACAGCCAGAAAGACCGTGCCCATCCCCCCGGCGCCGATCTTCCGCTGGATGAGGTACTTGCCCAGCGCCTGGCCTTCGCTGCGCTTGGGAGGCGGCGCGGGGCGCGCACCCGGAGCGGCAGGGGATTGAGGATCGGATTGCGGTGGCATACGTGAACCGCCCGAAAACGTCCGGCCCGACAGAATCATCCAATATACCGGCATCCAATGGCGCCGGTCAAAACTCCACAGTCCGATGCGCCGGCAGGGGGATCCCAAAGCGCCAGCAAGGGAAGCCCGTCCAGTGCGCGATGGAGACGCTGAAGACCATCAACGGCCGGCCGTGCGACGAATACCTCGACGGCCCGAAGGCGAAGGACGTGGCCGTCGGCGGCCACGGCACAGCAGGGGCGACTGAATGCACTGCGCGACGCCTCCCGTTGCGGTGACCTGGTCGCTATCATTGGCGCTGGTGGACGCACCACTTGAGCGGTTTCCGTGCAGAAATCCAGCACTGTTCGCTGGAGGCAATCGGTGGCCGAAGTCAAAGCGCTCTTCTATTTGCCGTTGCGGGACACCGATGGCCGCGATCTTGCTGTCGAAATCGAAGTTCTGGAGACGGAGTTGTATGTGCAGTTTGCCGGCTGGACATTTCAAGGTTATGTGAAGGGTGCTTATCGAATGGCCGATGGAACGCAGGTGCTGGATGAGAGCGCCGCTTACGTTGTAGTGTTGGAGGAATCACGAATCGCCGAACTGGAGCAAGTTCTCCGGGTTTTCAAAGGCAAAACGTTGCAGGAGGCGATTTACCTCAAAATTCACCGTGATATCGACGTTCGGTTTCTGTGAGTGACGAAAGATCAGCGATGAACGATCCACAGACCGTCGAGCGACAGATCCGCGAGATTCTGGATTCGGAATGCGACGCGTTTTCGCTGAGCGATCGGCTCTTCAGCCCGGGAGGCCTGTTCAATCGCCTGGCGACCACCGAAGCCGAGCGACGAGCGGTGGCCGCCTCGGCGTTGTTCAAAGAGGCGCAGAAACGGTTTTCCGAACTGAAGCGAAACGAGGCCGAGAAATTCTCCAAAGCGGTCGAGCAATCGCAACATGGTGCGGGCGGCGCGCCGCGGCTCGTCAAGGTTGAACACGTGTAGCGCAGCGAAGCTGGGTTGTCGACCAGGAGCATTGGACGATCACTCGAAGGCAGCGAAGTTCCACGTGGACCCTATCCAGCCTCGCTCGGCAGGTGGTGACGGTGGCCGAGAACCTCGCACTCCTGCCGCATGAGCGTCGGTCCCATTTACCGCCAGCCGTTCTGCTCCAGCATTTGCCGCACGACTTCGCGGTGACTGCCGGTGCGCTCGTAGATCTCCAGTTGCTGCCGGGCGCCGGTTGTGACCGGCAGGTTCGTCGCCGACTTCAGCTCTTCCACGCAATCGAGCTTTTCCGCGGTCGGCAACAAGAGCGAAATCAGGTGGTCCGTCGTCTCCTGCACCGATGACTGCCGGTAATCGCCGTGGGAGACCAGCCGTGCCTCGCCGCCGTAGCGCGTCGCCCGCCATTTGTTCTGCTGCACCATCATGGGGTGGTAGTCGAGCTGGTAGGTGCCTTCTTCAATCTCTTCGGAGAGGGCCTGCACCAGGCACTGGCACAGCGCGGTGATCGCCAGCACCTGGTCGAGCCGCGCCGGCATGTCGCACACGCGGATCTCCACCGTCCCAAAGTTGTGGTGCGGTCGGATGTCCCACCAGATCTCGCGGATCGTGTTGATGAAGCCCGTGTCGACCAGGTGGTTCACCAGCCAGACGTATTCGCTGTAGTTGCGCATCTGGTGCGGCAGGCCGGCGGTGGGCAGAGCTTCCATGATCTTGGAGCGGGTCGAGTGCAGTCCCGACTTTCTGCCCTCCCAGAACGGCGAATTCGAAGACAGCGCGAGCAGCAGGGGCAAATGCCGCAGCATGCGGTCGCAGATGAACACCGCCTTGTCGCCCGTATCGACGCCCACGTGCACGTGCAGTCCGAAGGTGACGAGCCGCCGGGCGACGTCCTGCATCAGCTCGACCAGCCGGTAATAGCGCTGGTTGACGGTGATCTCCTGCGCGCGCCACGACGAGAAGGGATGCGTGCCCGCCCAGAAGACCTTGAGTCCCAGCGAGTCCGTGGCCGCCTCCAGCATCTCGAGCTTGGCCCGCAGATCGTGACCGGCCTCGCGAACCGTGCGGCAGACGCCGGTGTTGATCTCCAGGTAGCACTGCATCAGCTCGGGCTTGACCTGTCCGGCGAGACTCTCCGGCAGCCGCCCCAGCACCTGCTCGATCGCGCTCGACAGCGCGAACGTTTCGCCGTCGATAAGCTGCAGCTCCAGCTCGACGCCGATGGTGGGGTAGTCGTTCCGAGTGAATTTGAGCGTCGTCATCAACGCACCAGGTGAAGGGACTTGAGGGGAAAGCGCTGAATTTGACGCAAAGGCGCTAAGGCGCAAAGGGAGAAATGAACAGCCGGGAAGAATTGCGAATCGACCGACTCCGACCAGGCCGGCCGTCCGATCCCGCCAGCACGCACTGCGAGAGTTTGCCCGAAGAGACTTCTCCCTTTGCGAAACCTTTGCGTCTTTGCGCCTTTGCGTCGTCCCTCTTTCGGGAAGAGCGACCTCAGCCTTCCGTGGAGCGGGCTAAGAGCAGCGCCGCCCGCAGCAGGATCCGCGTGCCCAGGGCCAGCGCCCGTTCGTCGAGGTCGAACCGCGGCGAGTGCAGAAAGGCACTCTCGCCCTGGGGCGCCGCGCACCCCAGCCGCAGCATCGCACCGGGCACGCGCTCCAGGTAGACCGAGAAATCTTCGCCGCCCATGCTCGGCAGCTCGATGGGATAGACGTTTTCGGGCCCGACGACGCGGCCGGCCGCCTCCTCCAGCGCCGCGGTGACGGCCGGATGATTCACCACCGCCTCCAGCGGGTTGAAGAACCGCACCCGGACCTTGGCCCCCGAGCTGAGCTCCGCCCCGGCGCAAATCCGCAGCACTTCGCGCTGCAGCGCCTCGCGGTTCGCCCGGCCGACATTCCGCAACGTGCCCACCATCTCCACGCGCTCAGGGATCACGTTCGGCGCATCGCCGCCGGAGATCCTGCCGATCGTGAACACGAACGCGCTCCGCGAATCGACCCGCCGCGGCAGAAACTCGTACAGCGCGCCGACAAGATGCGCGGCGGCGGCCACAGGGTCGATCGTATGGTGCGGTCGAGCCGCGTGTCCGCCGCGGCCTTCGACGACGATCTCCATTTCGTCGCAGTATGCTGTTAACACGCCGTAGCGGATGCCGGCCGTCCCCACCGGATGCTCGGGATCGACGTGCAGGGCCACGATGGCCGACACGCCTTCGAGCGCCCCTTGATCGACCAGCCAGCGGGCGCCCTCGGACGATTCTTCCGCCGGCTGAAACAGCAGCCGCAGCCGCACGCCCTCG
>JAHWKJ010000455.1 GCA_019347905.1 Planctomycetota bacterium | reverse complement strand
ATCGGTCTAGCCTCCCATCAGTTCTTCAGGCGTGCAAATGATCGGCATTCGATGCTCATGCGCGTGACTACGGCGCACCGACACAGAGGGCCACTGCCGTAGCGACGGCATCCACCTCGGCGGGCGTCACCGCCCCCAACTGGCGAACGAAACGTGTCAGGGCCACACCAGACCTCACCGCGGCTGGGCGTCGGAGCTGTGGCCATAAAGGTCACCCTCGCCAAACGCCTCGAAGGCGGTCAGTTCCTTGTCGGTGCGGTAATCATCCTCGGCTCGCGCCGCGGCTTGTGCGAGGATCGCATCGCGCTGCGAAGCCGGCAGGCCGCGGAGTTCAGCGGCGGTCCAGGTTCGTGTCGGAGCAACGGAATCGTTGTCGGGCATGGCAACCTCACGGCGGGCGACATAAACAGTTTACCCGTTGCCAGCCGTCACCTCTACCTCTCGCCAAACATCCGCCTCACCGAATATCCCCACCCAACAGCCGGGGTCGCATGAGTGGGCTACGAAGTCCCGGAATCGAACTCCGCGGCCCCTGTCAACCGGCAATTGGCCTCGACCGCGCGATCGCTCGATCGGTTGTGCGGGCCTCGCGCTCAGCCGATAGAATGAAGCGGCATTCGCCCGTGCGCGTGACGCCGGGCTGTTGCGATCCGCGGCAAAGCGGATCGATCTTCAGCGGCCAACTGCTCCCCACGTGTCGAGGTTCGTTATGCCGGCGTCCTTTGCTCGATGGCTGCCCGCCGTGACGCTGGCGGTTCTCGCCACGGCCCAGGCGGCGGAAGCGCGAGGGCCGCGGTGGATCGCGGGGACGGCGGGTGCTCGGGGGCCGTTCGTTTTTGTGCGCGAGTTCGACGTTGAGCAGCGTGTGACCGCCGCCCGCCTCCACATGACGGCCGATTTCGGCCGGGCCGAGGTTCGTCTGGGCGACGAACGGATTGCGTCGCAGCGGCCCTACGAACAGCCGGTGTGGTCGAGTCGCTCCGCCGACCCGATGGGTGCGCCGAACGATCCGTACAGGATCACCGGCGCCGACGTGACGGAGTTTGTGCGGCTCGGTCGAAATCGCATCGAGATTCGACTGGAGCCCGTCGCCGGTCCCTCGGCCGTTCTGCTGCGGCTGGACCTCGATCTGGCCGATGGACGCCGCGAGTCGATCATCAGTGACGGCAAATGGCGGGTCGCGACGCCCACGGACGGCGAGCCGCGGTGGACGGCCCCTGTCGATCGCGGTCCTGCCGTCGAGCCGGCGTACCGGTTCGGTGATTCGATCGCCATCCGGCCGGCCGATGACTACGAGCAGTGGAAGCAGGCTCAGGGGACCGGCGACGTCAGCGACCCGGCCACGTTTCAGACACGGCCGGGCTTCGCGGTGGAATTGCTGCGGTCCGCCGCCCCCGACGAAGGCTCGTGGATCGCGCTTGTCTTCGACCCCCAGGGACGGCTGATCATCGCCCGCGAAGACCGCGGCCTCCTGCGAATGACGCTTGGCGAGCCGCAGGGCGTCAGCCCTCGGGTCGAGCTGATCGAAGACACGCTGCACGAGTGCCGCGGGCTTCTCTTCGTCAACGGTTCCCTGTACGCGACGGCCAACAACGACAGGGCCCTGTACCGTCTCACCGACACAAACGGCGACGGCCGCTTTGCCGACAAAGCACCGCGAGCCGAGGGGCGTCAGCCCTCGAGTGAGGAAGTCCAACTGGTCAGCCCGCTGCCCGGCGACGTCGGCCACGGCCGGAATCAACTGCACGTCGGACCGGACGGACTCGTGTACCTCATCGCGGGCGACGCCGTCTTCGAGCCGCAAGACACCCGGAGTCTGGTGCCCACACCGGCCCGGCCAACGCCGGCGGAGACGACCCGCAGCGGCTATCTCGCCCGGCTCACGCGCGGCGGCCGGTGGGAGATCGTCTGCCGCGGCCTGCGGAACCCGTTTGGAGTCGCCTTCAATGCCGCCGGCGACGCCTTCACCTACGATGCCGACGCCGAGTACGACATGGGCGCCCCGTGGTACCGGCCGACGCGCGTCGTGCAACTCGTGTCGGGGGGCGACTTCGGCTGGCGGCGGGTCACCGGTCAGTGGCCGCCCTACTATCCCGATCGGCCCGACATGCCGGCGCCGCTCGTCGACATCGGCAAAGGCTCGCCGACGGCCGTTTGCTTCGGCAGCAGCGGAAACTTCCCGCAGCCGTACAGCGACGCGCTGTTCATCCTCGACTGGGCCTACGGCCGGATCATCGCCGTGCACCTCACGCCGTACGGTGCCGGTTACAGGGCGCGGCCCGAGACGTTTCTGCGGGGGCGGCCGCTGAACGTCACCGACGTCGAATTCGGCCCCGACGGCGCGATGTACTTCGTGACCGGCGGCCGCGGTACGCAATCGGCCCTGTACCGGGTGACGTACGACGGCCCCATTCCGGCTCCATGGCCCGAATCGCCGCAAGCGGCCGCGCGGCGGGAGTTCTCGCATCGCGCGCGGTTGCTGCGGCGGCGGCTGGAGAGCTTTCACGGCCGCGTCGATCCGGAAGCGATCGAGGCCGCTCGGCCGCTGCTGGCCGACGCCGACCCGTGGCTGCGGCACGCCGCCCGCGTCGCGATCGAGCATCAGCCCGCCGAAGGTTGGCAGAGGCGGGCGCTGTCGGAGCCGAACCCGGCGGCGGCCGTCGCCGCGTTGACCGCACTGGCGCGCGTCGGCCCGGCGGACCTCCAGCCGGAGATCGCCGGACGGCTGCTTGAGCTGCCGCTGGCGGAGATGTGGCCCGAAGACGTCGAGGCTGTGCTGTTTCTGTACCGCCGGTTCCTCGATGACGAGCCGGGCCTCTCGCCGCGCGAGCGGCACCAGACGCGAGCGCAGGTCGATCCGCTCTACCCGGCCGACTCGCCGCGACTGAATCGCCGGCTGAGCGAGCTTCTGGCAATGCTCGACGCCCCGCAGTTCGTACCGCGGACGCTGCCCTTGCTTGCGGCGGCGGACTCGCAGGGCGAGCAGATGCACTACCTGTTCGTGCTCCGCGATCGGCGCGAGGGGTGGACCGACGAATCGCGTGAAGCGTACTTCCGCGAACTGGCGGAGATGGACGGGTATGTGGGCGGCGAGGGCCTGCCCGTCTTCCGCCGCCGCATCCGCGAGGAGGCGTTGGCCTCGGTGCCGGAACCCGAGCGCGGCCGGTTCGAGTCGCTGCTGGCCGAATCGTCCCGCGAGACGCCAGCGCCGCCGTCCGGCGACCGGCCGTTCGTGCGGGAATGGAAGCTGGCCGATCTCGTGGATGCGATGCCCGCCCTCGCGCAGGGGTCCTCGCTGGCGCTTCGGGCTGGTGTGGCGGACACTAACCCGAAGCGCCAGCGAGGGCGCAGACCGGAGCGCGGCCGCGAGATGTTTGCGGCCGCGCAGTGCGTCCGCTGCCATCGCGTGGGCACATGGGGCGGAACGAGCGGACCGGACTTGACGGGCGTCGCCCGCCGCTTCAGCGCCCGCGACCTCTTGACGTCGATCGTCGATCCGTCGCGGGTCGTCGCCGAGAAGTACCGCAATGACGTCTTCGCGCTCTCCGACGGCCGCACGGTCACGGGCCACGTCATTTCCGAAGGCGACTTCCGCTCGGCGGAGCTCTCGGTGGTCACCGATCCCCTGAGGCCCGATAAGCTCACGACAATCCGCAAGAGCGACATCGAGCTGCACCGCCCGTCGCCGGTTTCCCCGATGCCGGCGGGCCTGCTGAACTCACTGACCCGCGAGGAGATCCTGGATCTCCTGGCGTGGCTGCTGTCAGAGGGCGACGAGCAGCCCCGGCTGTTCCGCTGAGCGACTCGCCGCGCTCAGGTGGGTGGGGACGACTTTCAGCCCTTCGTCCGACGCGACGCGGACGATGACTGCGTCGCCTTCTCTCCGGCCTCGTTCGGCACCGTCGGCAGCACGAGCCTCGAACCGTGCGGCGGACCGTGATGGACCGTTTGTCTTGCCGTCACCAACTCGGCGTCGGCGTTCTGGTCGGCCGCCGTGTTGTGGTTGCGGTCGTAGTTGGGGAAATCGGAACTGGTGATGTCCAGCCGGAGGCGGTGCCCCGGCAGAAAGGCGTTCGACGTCGGACTCAGGCGGATCGTGTACGTGACGACCTGCCCCGGCTCGACGAGTTCCGGCTTGTCGACCCCATGCCGATACCGCGCCCGAACCATACCGAGCGCGACATCGCGCGCCACATCGTCCGGCGACACGTCGATCAGCCGCGCGAAGAAGTCGGTATCCGGGGCCGACGAAGCGGCGCGCAGTTCGACGATTGCATGGCCGGTCACTTCCAACCGCTCTCTCAGCGGCTCGCTCTGATAGACCAGGATGTCCTGCCGCCCGGCAAGAGCGTGCTGATCGGTCGGGATCGTGAACAGCGCCGGCCCGTGCAGCGACGGGACGGGATCGTGCGGGTCGTATTCGTATTCGTCACGGCTGGCGGCCGCGGGCGTCGCTTCCACCAGCCGCCCGTCTCCGGCCGGCGTGTTTGCGCTTCCGCCGCTGGTGAGATACAGCGTCTTCTCCTGCGCGCGCTGCAGCGGCCAATGCCGCTCGTCGCGCCACCGGTTGTCGCCCATGACAAAGACGCGCAGCGGTGGGTCGCGATCGACGCCGTTCGGCAGGCCCTTCAGCCAGTAGTCGAACCAGCGGATCTCCGCGGCAGCCAGATCGAACTTCGCCGCAGGGCCGAAACGGATCTTCCCGTAGCCGCTCTGTCCGCGGCCGCTGTGGCTCCAGGGGCCGATGATGATCTTCGACTGCTCGCGAGCGACGGGCGTCATGGCTTCGGCGACCATCGAGCGGAACAACTCGAAGTCGCCGTTGCAGTGGTCGTACCAGCCGACAATGTCGAGGTTCGGCACGGCGATCTCGCGGCAGTCCGCGTGCAGGTTCCAAGGATCGAGCTGCGGGTTCTTCAGCCAGTGGTGAACGGCCTCGATTTCGTCTTCGAACGCCTCGCGCGGCAGGTCGAGCCACGGCAGGAACTGCAGCCAGCGCTGTCCTTCGTCGGCGTCCCATTCCCGCAGCGCCTGCGTCTTCGTGTGGTTGCCGGGGCGATTCGCGCGCCGGCGGAGATCGGGCGTCATGCTCGTCAGCCACCACTTCAGCCGGCGGCCGGGGCGGATCGTGCCGGGGCCTTCCAGATCGGTGTAGCGGGCGGGAATCGACTGG
>JAHWKJ010000454.1 GCA_019347905.1 Planctomycetota bacterium | reverse complement strand
CCGCCGAAAACCGCCAAGAGCGGCCCGACAAGCGGCTTACGAGGGCCGGCACGCAGGGTGTTTGCGTCTGGAACGCTGATCGTGCGGATTGAAATCCGCACTCCGGGTGCCTCACGACGCCTCGAAGAACCGCTCGCGGCTGCCGCCTTCGGGAACGATCTCCAGCCGCACCTGAGCGGCACAGCGCGGGCACCAGCCGACATAGGCGTCGCCCGCGGCATTGCGGTACACGCGGACATAGACGTGGCAGCACTTCATGTGCACGCCGACGAAGGGGCGGACGGCAGGCTGCGGCGGCTGGCGGTCTCGATCCATGCGAGGGATTGCGGCAGGCGGCCCGATGCGTCCGTCAACAATTATTTGTATGCGGAATGCCGCCGGCCGATCAACGGCAAAAGATTGCCAGGCCAGTCGCTGAAAATGGAAACGACGCGACAGGCCGCACGCGACCTGCCGCGCCGTTCCAACTCACGGGGGGCAGACTCTACAGAGGATCTCGCACTCGTTTGGCATCTCGCTGCTGGTCCGCCCAGCGCGGTCACGAGGGTCAACGAAATGCCAACGGGCTTTGGAAATTAGTTGTCCGTGCCCGCCTCGTTGTTCCGCGGAAGCGGGTTGTCGTTCGTTCCCGGAGTGTCGTAGCCTTCCTCGGCCTTCTCGATCATGATCTTGAAGCTGCCCTCGCTGGGCCTGCCGCCGGCCGCGCCTTCGCCCTGGACTTGCACAGTCCTTTCCCCCGCCGGCGTGCCGGGCAGGGCGCTGACCTGGAAGGTCGCTTCGTCGACACCCGGCTGCACCGTGATCTCCTTCGGCTCGACCTGTACGCCCTGCGGCGGCTGGAGACTGACGGTGACGGCGTCTTTGAATTCGCCTTTGCGATTCACGTTGATGGTCACTTCCACGGTCTTGCCGGCGGTGATATCGGTGGCGCCTTCGGGCAGCGTCAGCGTGAAGACGTCCTTCGACTCGTCACGACCGTTCCGTGTCGTATCGTCGCCGAGGCCGTTATCGGCCATGCCATTATCGACCGCACCGTTGGCCGGGGCGCCGTTGGCTGGGGCGCCGTTGCCGTTGGCGCCGGCGTCGGGGCCGCCTTCTTCGGTTTCTTTGCCGCAGCCGGCAAAGGCCAGGGCCGCGGCGGTCAAAAGGGCCAGAAACGTTCTCATCGGTCTTTCCTCCGCAGGTGATGATCGCGGTGTGGTTGAAAGTTCGTCTCGGCTGCTCCGCGCGACAGCCGGTACGCGCACGGTGTTGTGCCGCCGAGTATACGCGCGGCGGTCAGGTGCGTTGATCGGGGCGAAGTCCCGCGCAGCGCTCGTGAGAGGCCGGAGCGGCGAATCGGGGAATCGCCCAGGTCACGCGAGCCGCGAGGTCACCTCCACGGTGCGGCCTTCCCGCGATGACGCCAGGGCGGCGAGCATCACCTCGGTGACGTGGCGGGCCGTGCGGGCGTTCGAGAGGGGCGGCTGCGTGCCCGCGCGGATGTGCGTGACCCAATGCTGATGCGAGTTCTCATTCGGCAGGCGGGCCAGGTCGACGGCCTCTTCGAGTTGGGCCGCGTCTTCGTCGGTCTTCGAGCCGGGGCGCGCGTAATGGAGCGTGCCCGCGCGCATCTGGCAGACGAGCTTGCCCTCGGTCCCATGGATTGAGAATTCGGCGGTGCGGGCGGCGTCGCACCAGCCGGTCTCGACGGTCCCGAGCGCGCCGCCTTCGAAGTCGAGGATGAGGGCGGCGGTGTCTTCGAGGCTGGTGGGCTTGGCGACGGTCGTCAGGCGGGCGGTCACCGCGCGCACGGAGCCGACCGTCGCCACCAGGTTCGCGATCGCGTACACGCCCATGTCGAACAGCGCGCCCACGTCGGCTTTCGCGGCGTCGAAGAACCACAACGCGTCTTCGGGCTCTTCTTCGAGGATCTGCTGAATGCCGGCGTAGTAGACCTCCGGACCGCCGTGGCTGTGCCGCGCGTGCGCGGCTGAGATGACGCCGAGCTTTCCGGCGGCGATCATTTGCCGCGCGGCGAGGATGACGGGTCGGGAGACGTGGGGGAGGGCGAGGACGGTCGGCAGAACCCCCCCTGGCCCCCCCTTAGTAAGGGGGGGAGCGTCCGTGACACGAGCGGCTCGCTGGCGCTTCTGGTTACCAGCCCGAAGCGCCAGCGAGGGACTCCCGACAAGGCAGCCCTCCGCGGCGGCGACGAAGCGGTCGGCTTCGGCCAGCGACGTCGAGAGGGGCTTTTGCATGTAGACGTGCTTGCCGGCCGCCAGTGCTTTCACGCCCCACTCGACGTGCAGCGGATGCGGCAGCGCGACGATGACGCCGTCGACGTCGGGATCGGCGATGAGCTCGTCGTAGTCCTGCGTCCCGCGGGGTAGGCCGAACTTGCGGCAGAGCGTTTCGAGGCGGCTCTTTCGCCGGCCGCCGAGCATGGTGACTTCGGCCCCGTCCACCGTGCGCATCTCGGGCAGATGCAGCTTGGCGGCGATGCCGCCGGCCCCGACGATGCCGATCCGCAGCACGCTCATGCCCGCTCAACGAAGTCTGCCGGGTTCTTGAAAGCCTGGATGAGCTGCCACAAGACGATCACGTACAGCAGGAGCGCGAGAATCATCGCTCCGCCGGCGATCGCAAAACCGATGATGATGATCTGACCTGCCGCGGCGAGCTTGCTCAGCACCCAGTTCGGGATAAATGCCAGAAACATGAAGCCCGACCAGATGCAGGCGATGATGAACCGCGAGAACAGTGCTTTGTCGGCGACTTCGAGGCGCCGCGCAAATCCGGCCAGCCCCACCATGGCGTTAAGGAACACGACGGTGCCGCCGTAACTCAGAGCGAGCAGCAGCGCGAAGAATAAAAACGGCCAGCCGATCAGCACGAAGAACACCAAGATGCGCGCTCCGACCTCCTGGACAAACTCCACATCCAGCCAGACGGTCAGGTTGAGCGCCATCACGAGTCCGTCGAACACCAGGCAGATCATGATCGTATCCCGCACCCCCGTTTCCTTCGGGACCGTCATGCAGAAGCTGCGTCCCACGAGCCCCAGGATCATCGCGATTGTGCCCGCCGCCGGGACGATGGTCTCGACCGACCAAGGGATCAGATCCTTTCTGGCAATAATCGAAATCATCGTGAGCACCAGCACGCTGTTGATAAAGATCAAAAGCGCGATGCTGGCCATGACGGTGAACAGCCCCACGATCATCGGGGTCGTGTTGTAGTTCTTGAGCAGGTCGATCTGCTCGGCCTCCGACTTGGCCTCGTACTTGATCTCCTTGGCGTACTTCACCAGGTCGAGGTTGTTGCGGAAGTAGTGCAGGATCTGGCCGTTGACGCGCATCGGGACCACGACCAGCGCCCCCAGGAAGATACACGCCCCCGCCAGGAGGCCCCCCGGCAGGCCGATCTTGCCCCAGTCGAGCTCGCGCGGCTTCTGCTCCGCCGTCGCCGTCACGGACGCGTCGAGTTCCTCGTTCTTGACCCGGGCCGCGACCGTGGCCTTGGCCGAGTCGATCTCCGCGTTGTACTGCACGTCGCCGATGAATCTCTCGAGGTCCTGGTACGAAACGCCGATCGCGGCCCCGGCCATTCCCAGCGCCGGCAGCATCGTCACCAGAAACACCATCAGCCAGTACAGCGCCGGCCCCGTGGCCTTCTGGAAGAATGTCGCCGCGACCTTCGGCGAGAGCCAACCGGGCATCGTCACCGGCATGACCATGTGGCACAGGCCGATGGGCACCATCATCAGCACGGGCAGAAAACCCACGCCGATGAGGACCGCCCCCACGATCGTGTTGCCCTCGTACATCAAATAGCCGCCCACGCCGGCCGGGAGCAGCACGATCGGCACGGAGAAAAACAGCAGCCAACTGATCGCCTTCAGTCCCAGCGCCACGTTGAGGAAGAAGTCGAACCGCACGCGTTTGAGCTTCTTCTTGCGCCCCAGCGAGCCTTCGAGGACTTCCAGGTACAGAAACCACAGCCAGCCGGGCGCTCCAAACGCGAACACCGCCGTCAACAGGCCGAAGAAAATCTTCAGCGGCACCTGGTAGAAGTACACCGTCAAAAAGGCGAACGTGCAGGCCAGTGCGACGAAGATCAGCTCGTAAATCGCCGTGCGCACGGCCAGCATGCGGTTCGCCTTCAGAAAGGCGAAGCCGTCGGCGAACGCACCCGAGTAGAACTCGGCCGGGTCGGGGCCTTTGCGGGCCCGCTTCCGCGCCGCGCGCTCGCTGAGCTTGCCCGTGCGGATATCGACGCCGCACACGGGGCATTCGAACTGCTCTTCGGGGACCTCCTCCCCGCAGCGCGGACAGACGCGGGCCTCTTCATCGGCGATACCGCTGAGGTCGAGGTTGGCGAAGATATCTTCGCCGCCCGCTTCGCGCGTTTTCCTGCCGCGACGCGCCCCCGCGGCCGCCGGCTTCCGCCCCGAGGGCGCTTCGGATTTGCGGCCGCCGCCCGTCCCGGACTCGCCCGATGGGACCTTGACCGGCCCGGAGCACCCCGGACAGCGGATGGTCCTGCCACGGGCCTTGTCCGGCAGGTTGAGCACTTTCTCGCAACCGCGACAGCGAACGCGGACCGCCATTTGCCCCAATCTCCGGGAGATGCAACCGCTTATCACTGTACCACAGATTGGCGGCCTGTCATCCCGCTTGACCCGGACGGCTGCTGAGGGGGATAATGCCCGCGAACCATCCGACGAACCGCCCCTCCAGTCCATGAGGAGTCATCCATGTTGTCGATCTTGCGCAGTTTCACCGCCGCGAGCCTGGTCCTGGGGATCGCCGCCGCCGCGCCGGCCGCCGACGTGACCGTCAAGAACGTGCATCTGTGCTGTGGGCAGTGCGTGACCATCGTCGGCAAGGCCATGAAGGACGTCGAGGGCGTCAGCGGCATCGTCGCCGACCGCGACGGCAAGACCGTCACCTTCAAGGCCGCCGACGACAAGGCCGCCGAAGCCGGCATCAAGGCTTTGGCCGGCGAAGGCTTCTACGGCACCGCCACCCACGGCGAGAAGAAGCTGAAGTTCCCGGAATCGGGCGCGAAGGAAGGCCAGAAGGCCGACAAGGTGGTGCTCACCGGCGTCCATCTGTGCTGCGGGGCCTGTGCGAAGGGCGTTCAGGAAGCCCTCAAGGATCTCAAGGGTGCCGAGCAGGTCGACGTCGATCGCGACGAAAAGACCGTCACGATCAGC
>JAHWKJ010000453.1 GCA_019347905.1 Planctomycetota bacterium | reverse complement strand
CTTCGCCCACGCCGCGCACGCCGTAGGGATGCCCGGGGTTGGGGACTTCGACGATGATCGTCTCGATCATCGGCAGGTCGTAGCAGGTGGGCATGCGGTAATCGAGGAAGTTCGAGTTCTGCATCACGCCGCGGGGGTCGTAAACGTATTCCTCGTTGAGGGCCCAGCCCACGCCCTGCGCCACGCCGCCCTGCATCTGGCCTTCCACGTAGCTGGGGTGAATGGCGGTGCCGGCGTCCTGGCTGGCGGTGTACCGCAGGATGTCGACCTTGCCGGTCTCGGTATCGACCTCGACGTCCACGACATGCGTGGCGAACGCGCCGCCCGGCTCGTTGTGGTCGCTGGAACCGCGGCCGACGATTGGCTCGCCGGTCTTGTTCATCTTTGCGGCGAGTTCCTGAAACGTCAGCACCTGTCCGTTCGGTCCGGTCACGCGACCGAGGCGAGGTTGAGGGTTGAGCGTTGAGCGTTGAGGATCAGATGCCGGACGCCCAACCGCTTTCCCGCCATCCTCCATCCTCCATCCTCCATCCTCGGCCGCGTTCTCGGAAGCGTCTGGTGCCGCGACCACATACTCGACCTCCGCGGGATCGCACTCCCAGATCTTCGCAGCCCGGGCGATCATCTGCCGCCGGATATCCATGCCGGCTTCATACGCCGCCCAGCCCGTCGCATACGTCACGCGGCTGCCGCCGGTGACGTCGGTGTAGCCGACGCTGTCCGTATCGACGACCGTCGGCTTGACGTCTTCGGCGGCGATGCCGAGCGTTTCGGCAAGCTGCATGGCGATGCTGGCCCGCGTGCCGCCGATGTCCGTCGAGCCCTCGACCAGCGACACGGTGCCGTCGGAGTTGACGGCCGCGGACACGCTGGAGCGCAGACCGGCATTGAACCAGAACCCGCTGGCAACGCCGCGCCCCCGGCGCAAACTTCCCCCCCTTGCCAAGGGGGGGCCAAGGGGGGTCGCGTGCGCCTGTGCGCTCGAGCCAGTCGCGGGAATTGCAGCGGCTGCAGGGTCGCTCGCAGTCACCCCCCCCGGCCCCCCCTTAGTAACGGGGGGAGCGGCGGCTGCGCCGCCGTTTCCGTTGCCGAGCGACAGATGGACCTCGTCCCTTCCCGGCACGCTTTCCAGCGGCGTCTGCCAGTGCTCGCTGCCCAGGATCGCTTCGACCGACTCGTGCATGCCGATCCGTGAAAAGACGACGCCGTCGACGCGCCGCGTACCCTCCCTTGCGGCGTTCTTCAGGCGGAACTCCAGCGGGTCGAAGCCGAGTTCCTCGCAGATCTCATCGATGACGGTTTCGACCGCGAACGCGGCGTGGGTCGCACCCGGCGCCCGGTATGCCTTGGTCGCCGGCTTGTTCACGCACACGTCGTAACCGTTCACGCGGCCGGCGGGCACGTCGTAGCAGGCGAAGACCGTCATGCAGGCGGCGGGAACCGGTGAACCCGGAAACGCCCCCGCCTCGAACGCGATAGACGCTTCCCCCGCCACGATGCGGCCGTCACCATCGACACCGAGCTTCACCCACATGTACGACCCCGGCGTGGGACCGGTCGCTTCGAGAACCTCAGTTCGATCCATCACCAGCTTCACCGGCCGGCCGCTCTTCTTCGATAAGAGCGCCGCCACCGGCTCCTGGTAGACGGCGATCTTGCCGCCGAAGCCGCCGCCGATCTCCATCGGCACGACCTTGATCTTCGAGAGCGGCTGCTGGAGCAGGCCCGACACCTGCTCGCGGACGGTGAATGAGCCTTGCGTACTCGTCCAGACGGTGATCTGCCCGTCGGCGTTCCACAGCGCGGTGGCCGTGTGCGGCTCGATATAGCCCTGGTGGACGGTGGCCGTTGTAAACTCCCGCTCCATGACGAGGGCGGCCTCAGCGAAAGCCTGCTCGATGGCGCCCTTCTCGTGCAGGAAGTGCTTGGCGATGTTGGTACGCCGCTCGCCAGGTTCGTCCGCGGCCGATGCGAATGCCTGCGTCTCTAGATCGTCGTGCAGGATCGGCGCGTCCTCGGCCATGGCCGCGCGCACGTCGAGCACCGGTTCGAGCACTTCGTACTCGACTTCGATCAGCCGGGCGGCCTCCTGGGCGATGTGCAGGCTTTCGGCGGCAACGGCGGCGACGGCGTGGCCCGTGTACAACACCTTGTCCCGGGCCAGCACATTGGCCCCGAGGTGCTTGAGGTTGAACATGCCTTCGCCCAGGTCGGCGATCTTGCTGCCGATCTCCGGCATGTCAGCGCCGCTAACGACCGCGTGCACGCCGGCGAACGCTTCGGCCTTGGACGTGTCGATCGATTTGATGCGGGCATGCGCGTGCGGACTGCGCAGGTACGCCCCGTGAAGCATCCCGGGAAAGCGAACATCGGCCCCATAACGGGCGCGCCCGGTGACTTTGTCGGTCCCATCGTGCCGGATGGGCCGCGTGCCGATGACGCTGTAAGCCGGCCTGTCGCTACGCTTCGGCTGAGGAGGAGCTTCGCCGCCTGGAATGGCTTGGACTTCTGCAGGCATCGGAGAGTCTCGCAGGGTCACATGGTTGCCTGGACGAGCTCATCCTAGCAGTCGGCGGCGGAGTGCTCCACGTTGTTGGAGTCGAGAGTCGAGGGTCCAGAGTCGAGAGCCAGCAGGAGAGTTGAGAGTCTAACCCGGCGTCGAGGGGCAGCAGATACGGGGAACTCGGTGCGACGTATGATTGCTCTTCCGGCTCTCGACCCTCGACCCTCAGCCCTTAAATGAGAAAGCGTTCCGAACGACCAAGTCGTTCGGAACGCTTTCTGTGTGCCATAGAAGCAAGTGCGGGCCAACGCTTGCCGCCACGGCTGGTTTGTAGGTATTGCACATCAGGTGCCAATGGACAGCCGGCTGCGGCCGCGATCAGCAATTGGTGACGCAAGTCATTGCAAGTTAGCAAGTTGAGTAATGCGTGCTGGTGCGATCCGCCTCGTCGCCCGGCCAACCATGGCGTTGCAAAATGCAGCGGTCGGCGCACGATTGAGCGTAGCAAAACGCAACACCCGCCGCGCCGGGATGGACCGGCCGATCCAGTCGCCCCTCAGCCGCCATCGAGGACAACCGTCTCATCCGCGTCCTGGTTTTCGAGGCTCTCGTCGGCTGCCAGCAGCACGTGTTCGCCGGTCGCATCGCCGCTGCGGCAATACACGATCCCCGTGTCCACGCGCTCGAAGCCGGCGGAGCGCAACAGCCCCAGCATGGCGGCGTTTGCCTCCGGAGCGTGCGATTCAACGCGCGTCACCAGCTCTTCACGCATGCGGCGGCAGACCTCGATCACCAGCGCTTGGCCATAGCCCTGCCGGCGGTTCTCTTTCGACACGTACAGGTCGGAAAGGCCGATCGCCCGCTCCTGCCATTTGGGAAGGTACAGGTCGAGGCCCAGTACCGTGACTCCGGCCAGGGGCTCGCTCTGTGACTTGGTGATCAATTGGAATCGCACCGAGTCGAGACGGCCATAGCGCGTGATCCACCACCAGCTCACGCGCTGCCGCTGATGGGCGATCGCCAGTTGCGTCCGCCTGCGCAGCTCAACCAGTCGCGGACTCACGGGGTCTCGCGGCTCGCTGATGCTCCGCTGCAGGACGGCGTGCCGCTCGATGGGCACGTAGTCCAGAGCGCGGAAGAACCCGGCGGCGGCCGGGTCCGACTCGAGAAAACCCGCAGGCTGACTGCCACCATACAGGCCGAAGTAGAACGGCGACCGCGGACCCGCCGGACCCGCATACACCTGCCGCGCTCCGGCGTCTTCGAGGTACGCGGCGGCCCGGCGGACGAGCTCGCGGCCGATGCCCTGCAGCCGGTGACGCGGGTGCACCAGCACCGCGCAGATGACGCCGCAGCTTCGGTCGAGGCCCGACTGCTCCTCGTTGACGGCGGAGCCGGCATGCACCATCCCCACGACTTCCGCGTCGTCGCAGGCGACGATCAGGCCGGCGGGATCGAAGTACGGCTGCGCGTAGTTGAGCGTCTCGAAAGCGTCGTTGGGAACGCCGGAAACCGCTCCGCGTCCCAGGCGGCAGGCGTGCCACAACGCCAGGATGCGCGGGGGATCGGTGTTCCGGAACGCGCGATACTCGATCATCGTTGGCGCTGCGCGACCGCTTCGCGGACGGCCTTCTGGACGGCGGATGACGTCAGTCCGTACTTCTCCAGCAGCCCCTCCGAATCGCCGCTCTCGGCGTACGTGTCGCCAATGTTGACGAACCGCATGGGCACCGGATGCGTGCGAGCCACAACCGCGGCCACGGCCTGTCCCAGACCGCCCGCCGCCAGATGCTCTTCCGCCACGACAATCGCACCCGTGTCGCGGGCGGCAGCGGCAATCGCCGCGTCATCCAGCGGCTTGACCGTGTGCATGTCGAGCACGCGCACATTCACGCCGTCGGCTTCGAGACGGGCGGCGGCATCGAGACGGGCGGCGGCATCGAGAGCGCACGAAACCATCAGGCCATTGGCGATGATTGTCGCGTCCCGGCCGTCGCGAACCTGGTTGGCCTTGCCGATCTCAAACGGGCAGCCGTCGGTGTAGACGACCGGCACCTTGACGCGGCCGAGCCGCAGATAGACCGGCCCCTGGTGCTCCAGCATGGCCTCGGTGGCCTTGCGCGTCGAGGGTGCGTCAGCGGGAACGATCACGACGACGCCGGGCAGCGTGGTCGCCAGCGCCACGTCTTCAATGCCCATTTGCGAGGGGCCGTCTTCGCCGATCGAGATGCCGGCGTGCGAGCCGACGAGTTTCACGTTCAGCCCGGGAAAGGCCACCGACATGCGGATCTGGTCGTACGCGTTGCACAACAGGAAGCAGGCAAAGCTGGCCGCGACGGGCGTCTTCCCCGCGGCCGCCAGTCCGCCCGCGACGCTGACCAGGTTGCTCTCGGCGATGCCGACGTTGAACGCGCGGTCGGGAAAGGCCTTGGCGAACACCTCCGTCCGGGTGGAGTTGCCCACATCGCCGTCGACCGTCACGCCATCGGGAAACTTCTGCCCCAGGTCGCGCAAGGCTTCGCCGAAGGCATCGCGCGTGGCCTGGCCCATCTTCAGTCCGCTGGCTTCACCGAGAGGCATGGGAGGGTTGAGGGTTGAGGGTTGAGGGTTGTGGGTTGAGGGTTGAGGGTTGAGGGTTGAGGGTGGAGGGGTGAGGGTTGAGGGTTGAGGGTTGAGGGTTGAGGGTTGAGGGTTGAGGGTTGAGG
>JAHWKJ010000452.1 GCA_019347905.1 Planctomycetota bacterium | reverse complement strand
CAGGCCCTCGCTTTCGGAGTCGCGCTCACTCGCTGGTCCGCGCAGCTTCTCGCCGACGAGCATCCGCGCGAACGCCGTCCGCTCATGGCCCGCGGCGGGACTGATGGCCACGGCAGTCTTCGGAAGAGCCTCCCTGAGTGCCGGCAATGCCTCGTGGCTGACGCCTGTCTCGTACAACAGAAGCTGCGTGAGCTTCGGGAGAGCGGTCAGTGCTTTGAGATCTTCGACGCCAACCGGTGTTCCCGAAAGGTTGAGGTGTTCGAGCTTGTTCAGAGCAGCGAGGTGAGAAAGCCCCGCACCTTGCACGGCGGTACCATGCAGCCACAGCACACGCAGGTTCTTGAGTCCCGCGAGGTGCTCCAGCCCGCTGTCGCTCACGCGCGTCCGGCTCAGAAGCAGCGAGTCGAGCTGCTCCAGTCCCTTGACACTCTCGACGCCGGCGTCCGTGACCTGTGTGTTCCGCAGCGAGAGCGTCGTCAGCGTCTTCAACCCACTCAGCCGGGCTAGCCCTGCGTCAGTGACGGCCGTGCCGTCGAGGTACAGGCGTTCCAGCTTCGGCAGCGTCTCGAGCGCGGATAAACCGGCGTCGGTGATGCCCGAACCGGACAGGTACAGCGTGTCGAGGTTGTGAAGGCCGGCGACATGCGCCAGCCCGGCATCGCCCACCGTAGGCGTGACCACCGCCAGATAGTCGAGTTGCCGGAAGACCTCGATGTGCGTCAGGTGCGCGTCGGTCACGGACGGGCGGCTGAAGCGGACGAACCGCACGGTGCCGTCGCGGTTCTTCTGAATGTTCGACGCCACACCGCGAATCGCCTCGATCGCCGCCTCCTGGTCCGGCGGCGTGTCGCCGTAAAGCGAGCGGCCGGCGGCGGCGATAACGAGCAACCACGTAGCGATCGACGGCAGTCTCCGAGACAAGCGCACTCTCAAACCTCCGCAGAACGAATCAACGGCCCATGATACGTCCCGGAACTCAGCCACGAAACCCTCACCGCGACTTTCGCGGGAACCAATCACCCGCTCAAATCGTCTGTGCGTTTGTAGTGGCCGGGTTCACCCGGCCGAGGCCGGCTGAAGCCGGCCACTACGAACAAACGACGCACGAGGTTTCAGATGTTCTCCAGACCGTTCCATCGCGTGTTGGTCGTCGCTGCTTCGATCATCGCCGCAGGCATCCTGTGGCGTGCCGGCCTGACGGCTGAGGAGGCCGCTGCAAAGCCCGATCAGCCTGCAAAGGCGACGACCGAAAAACTCGGCGGTGCGGATCGGTTCCTCACGCAGCTCTCGACCGACAAGCCCATCTACCGCGCCGGCGAAACGGTTTATCTACGTGGCGTCGTGCTGCGGGCGAGCGATCACAAACCCCTGCCGGCCGAGCAGCAGTTTTCGGCGCTCGTCGAGATCCTCGGTCCCAAGGGGGAGACGGTCGCCTCGGGGCCGGTGCAGTCGCAGGACAGCGTCCTCGGTTTTTCGTGGAAGGTGCCCGAAGGGCAGGCGGGCGGCGAGTACACCGCGAAAGTGACCTCGCCCTGGGAGGGTCATCCACCCGCCGAGCGGAAGTTTGACATCCGCGTCTACCGAGCGCCGCGGCTGAAGTCGCAGATCGAGTTCGTCCGCGACGGCTACGGGCCGGCGGACACGGTCGCCGCGTCGCTGCACGTCGAGCGGGCCGAAGGCGGCATTCCGGAAGGGGCCGCCGTCACCGTCCTCACCCGGGTCGATGGAGCGGAGGTCTATGCCGGCCGCACGACGGTCGATGCGGCAGGAAACTGTTCCGCCCGATTCGAGTTGCCGCCGCAGATCGCGCGCGGCGAGGGGACGCTGGCGTTCGTGATTGAGGACGGCGGCGTTGTGGAGACTGCCGCCAAAACCATTCCCATCCTGTTGCAGACAGTCGATCTGGCGATGTACCCTGAGGGCGGCGACTTGGTGGCGGGGCTGCCCAACCGCGTCTACATCGAAGCCCGCACGCCGGCGCAGAAGCCGGCCGACATTGCGGGCGTCGTCGTGGACGGCGAAGGGCGGCAGGTCGGCAAGTTCCGCACACAGCACGAGGGCCGCGGCCGCTTCGGCTTCACACCCGAGGCGGGCGGCAAGTACGCGCTCAGGATCACCGAGCCGAGTGGCATTGCGACTCAGTTTCCGCTGCCGGAGTTGAAAGCGGCCGGCGTGGTGCTGTCCTCGGCGGACGAGACAAGCTCCGCGGGCGAGCCGGTCGTGCTGTCGATCGCCGGAAGCGAGGCCCGCCGGGTGAAAGTGACGCTCAGCCGCCGCGAAGTTGAAGTCGCCGCGAAAATGGTGGCCATCCCCGCAGACGGCACACCGGCCCGCGTCGAACTCACGCCACGGCCCGGCAGCGACGGCGTTCTGTTGGCGACGGTGTGGGACGAGTCCGGCCGTCCGCTGGCCGAGCGACTCGTGTTCCGTCGCCCGGAGCGCTCGATCCGTGTTTCGATCGAGCCGGATCGGGAGCGTTACGTTCCGGGAGGAAAGGCGAAGCTCACGATCCGCACGACCGACGACAGCGGACAACCCGTCGCGGCCGTCGTGGGCCTCACCGTCACCGACGACAGCGTGCTGGAGATGATCGAGAAGCGCGAGCAGGCGCCGCGTCTGCCGGTGATGGTGCTCTTGGAGAACGACGTGCGCGAACTGGCCGACGCCCACGTCTATCTCGATCCCGAGAACCGCGAGGCGCCGCTGGCGGTCGATCTGTTGCTGGGAACGCAGGGCTGGCGGCGGTTCGCCTTTGTCGAAACCGAGAAGTTCCTGGCGGAGAACGGCGAGAGCGCCCGGCGGGTATTGGCGCTGAAGCTCGCCAGCGACCGCGAGCGACAGGGAGGACTGATTCGGCGGCGCAGGTTCCTGTTTTTCGATGCCGTGGAGGAATTCGCAGCACCGCTACCGGCCGCCGCGGCGGCGCCCGAAGGCGCGGCGCTGGAAGTCGATAAGGCGCTTGCTCCTGCCGATCCCGACCAGCCCGCCGATCGCGCCGCCGGCCGCGCTCAGGCAGCGGGCGGCGAAGTCCGCGATCTCGCCAAGCTGCAGCAGGCGCTCGGCGACGCCGAAGACAAAGCCGGCGGCCTTGCGCTGCCGAAGCGCCGCAAACGCCTCGCCTTGGACGTCGCGAACAGCTTCGTCTACGTCCGCGAATACGCACACGCCGTTCGGCCCGACCGGCAGCCCGGCGAACGCGTCGACTTTACCGAGACGCTGTACTGGCACGCGGGCGTCCGAACCGACGCCAAGACCGGCGAAGCGCAGGTCGAATTCGGCCTCTCCGATTCCGTGACCAGCTTCCGCGCCGCCGCCGATGCTTTCGACGCCCGCGGCGCCCTCGGCAGCGGCACGGCGGTCGTCGAATCGGTTGAGCCATTCTATGTCGAGCCGAAGCTGCCGCTCGAACTCACATCCGGCGATCTTGTGCGGCTGCCGGTGGGTCTCGTGAACGCCACGCTCGATCCGCTGTCTCAGCCGACGGTGGCGCTCCAGGCGCAGGGGCTGCGGCCGGCCGGGATCCCGGCCGATCTGCCGGAAGTGCTCGCCGCCGACACGCGCATCCGGCGGCTGGTCGACCTCGACACCACGGGCTTCAGCGGCCGCACGGAGGTCGTACTTCGTGCCGCGGCCGGTGGATTATCCGACAGCGTCGCGCGGCCGCTCGATGTCCGGCCGCTCGGTTTCCCCATCGAAATCGCCCGCGGCGGCATGCTCTCCGCCGGCGGCACCGTCGAGCGCGAGCTGATCATGCCACAAGGCATCGTCCCCGGCAGCCTCAAGACGCGGATCCAGGTCTTTCCCACGCCGCTGGCCAGCCTCACCGGGGCCCTGGAGCGACTGTTGCAGGAACCTTCCGGCTGCTTCGAGCAGACCAGCTCGACAACCTATCCGCTGGTGATGGCCCAGCAGTATTTCCTCTCACACACGGGCATCGATCCCAAGCTGATCGCCCGCTCGAATGAACTTCTGGAGAAAGGCTATGCCCGCCTGACGAGCTTCGAGTGCAAGGGCGGCGGCTACGAGTGGTTCGGCGAAGATCCGGGACACGAGGCGCTCACGGCGTACGGGCTGATGGAGTTCCGCGACATGGCCGAAACCCGCAGCGTCGATCCCGCGATGCTCCAGCGCACGCGGACGTGGCTGCTCGGCCGCCGCGACGGTTCGGGAGGCTTCAAACGCGAACGCCGCGCCCTGCATACGTGGGTCGCCGATCAGGACCTCTCCGACGCGTACCTCACCTGGGCGCTGTTGAGTGCCGGCGAGTCGGACCTCGCGAAGGAAATCGACCAGGTCGAACGCGCCGCCGGCGAAACGAAGAACAGCTACGTGCTGGCGCTGTCGGCGAACGTGATGGTGCTCGCCGGCCGCAAAGAAGCTGCCACGCGAATGCTCGACCGCCTGGCCGAGCTGCAGACGATCCACGGCGACGTCGAAGGCGCAACGACGTCCATCGTGGGCAGCGGCGGCGAGGCGCTCACGATCGAAACGACGGCGCTGGCCACGCTGGCGTTCCTCAGCGACCGCGAGTACGCCGACTTCGCCGACAAGGGCATCCGTTACCTGGCCGAGGTCTGCAAGGCGGGCCGCTTCGGCTCGACGCAATCGACGGTGCTGGCCCTGAAGGCGATCGTCGCCCACGACCGCCTGCTAGCGAGACCCAAAGCCGCGGGCAGCGTGCAGCTTCTCGTGGATGGCAAGTCCGTGGGCGAGCCGGTCGCCTTCGACCGCAAGACCGAGGGCGCGATCGAACTCGCCGACGTCGCTTCGCTGATGACGCCGGGAGCGCACACGCTGGCCGTGCAGATGGTCGACGGCTCCGACATGCCGTTCTCGATCGCCGTCCACCTCTACAGCACCCGGCCCGATTCCAGCGACCAGTGCGATGTTGGGCTCGAAGTGGCGCTTCCCGACCAGACGGTGGAGGAAGGTGCCGTGACCGAGGCCCGCGTCGTCGTCACCAACCGCAGCGATAAGCCTGTACCCACGCCGGTGGCAATTATCGGCCTGCCCGGCGGGCTGGAAGTGCGGCACGATCAGCTCAAGGAACTCGTCAAGTCCGGCAAGATCGCCGCCTACGAGGTGCTGGGCCGGGAAGTCGTGCTGTACTGGCGGGACCTGGACGCGAAGGCGCGGGTCGAGCTGCCGGTGAGCTGCGTCGCCGCCATCCCCGGCCGCTACCACGGCCCGGCCAGCCGCGCGTACCTGTATTACACCGAT
>JAHWKJ010000035.1 GCA_019347905.1 Planctomycetota bacterium | reverse complement strand
CGACTTCAGGAAGATCGTGATGCCCAAGCACGGCGACCGCGTGCAGCTTTCCGACGGCAAAGAGCCGCTGTTCAACCGCGACAAGATCGAGGAAGACATCGCCCGCATCCAGAGCCGGCACGTCCCACTCAGGGGCGGCGGGTCGATCGTCATCGACCAGACCGAGGCCCTGGTGGCCATCGACGTCAACAGCGGGAATTTCCGCGCCGACGACGACGCCGAAGAGACAGCCTTTCAGGTCAACCTGCGGGCCGCCGAAGAGATCAGCCGGCAGCTTCGCCTGCGCGACCTGGGCGGCGTGATCGTCAACGACTTCATCGACATGCGCGAGGAGCGGCACCGCCGGGCGGTCGAGCAGGCGCTGCACGATGCCGTCCGCCGCGACCGCGCCCGCACCAAGGTGCTGCGGATCAGTCCCTTCGGCCTGATCGAGATGACGCGGCAGCGCATCCGCCCCTCATTGCGGCGCAGCATTTATGAAGACTGCCCCTGCTGCGCGGCGACGGGGCAGGTGAAAACCTCCGAGAGCATGGCCATCGAGGTGATGCGGATTCTGATGACGATCGCCAGCCGCGAAGACGTCTCGCGGATCGTGATCGACATCCACGACCGGGTGTCCAATTACTTGAACAACCGCAAGCGCCGCGAAATCACCGCGCTGGAGGAGCGGGCGAACGTCACGGTGACGATCAACGCCCGGACCGACGTCGGCCCCGAGCATCTCGAAGTGCGGGGGCTGAACGAAATCGGCGCCGAGCTGAAAAACCTGGGTCCGCTCGTCACGTCAAAGTCGGCCCGGCTCTGACCAGATCGAACAGCAGTTCGAAGAAGTCCTCGACAACGGCAGAGGTCAATTCGGATACTTCCCGATCCCGTTTCGCCTTCTCCAGGTCCGGTCCCTTCGGCGTCTGTTCCGAATGGGCGATGTTGCACCTGACGACGAACAGGATTTGCTCGGTCATCGGCGGACATCAGTGGCGATCAGTGGAGATAAGTGTTCCTGCTCACACCGCTACGTGCGAGCGATCGAGGACCCTTCACGCGAACAGGCCGAACCGGCGTCGTCTGCGGATTGTCACGCGGCAGCGGCGGCTATCGATGTGCAGGTCGAGTTTCGCCCAGCGCAGCGCCCGCAGCCCCAGCAGCGGTAGCCGGGGGTGAGTGTCGGCAGAGTCGTCGGGAACGACAATGATCGCCGGCTGTGTTTCGAGAAGGACCGGCGGAGCGCCGTTGAACTGATCTCGCTCGCCTGCGCGGTTGCGATGCAGCCAGATGTCTGCGTTCAACTCGACGGCCGATCGGCCGCGCGTGCGGACGCGTGAGAGACGCCGAAGGGAGCCGGGGTGGATGCCGGCCCATTCGATCAGGTGGCGCTCCCGGATGACGAAATTGTGATTACAGCCGGTGTCGAGGATGGCCGGGAATCGGGGCACACGCGGGTCCAGATGACGCGTGGCGGGCGGCGACAGACTCACCCACACGACAATCTGATCGGCTTTGATGCGGACGGTTCTGCCATGAAGACTGGTCGTTGTTGAGTGCGTGAAGAACGGGAGGCGGCGGAGAAGTGTAGGCATCGAACCTTCCTGCTTCACACGTCGAAGCTGAACTCGACCTCTTCGTCGGGATCGAACGTCCCTTCTTCGATTCCACAGACTACGAAGTCGTCCAGTGTCAGGCCGCGGCGAAAGCACTCTTCGTAGAGGTCCGTCTTGGAACGGCCGAAGCCGAGGCGTTGGTCGCCGTGGTAGGCAACCCATTGGCCGCGGTGCTTGTTGAGCAGTTCCGGCAGGTCGCGGCGGAAGGCGGCGATGGATTTCGTGATCATCGGCGGCGGGTCGGCTTCCAGGAGCGCGCGGAGGGCGGCGGCGCGGTCTGCGTGGCTTTGCTGCTGTTGCGGCTGCGTTTCCGGGACGGTGCTCACGGTGAATTCCTTCGGACAGGAGCTGGTCGAGGTGGTGCCTGCGATTATAGCACGACGCGAATCACGAAATGCTGCGCAAGAGGTTTGAAACACAGAGGCACTGAGGGCACACAGGTTCAACTCCGTCTGCTCCGTGCTCTCCGTGCCTCTGTGTTTCGAGTCGGTGTCGATTGTGCGGGCTCTACCTCGCGAGCGCGGGGTTGTTCGGGGCGGCCCGGTACGTCCCTGTTCTGTGTCGGCACGGGTGCAATAGAATCAATCCCGCGAGCCAGCCCCTTTCTTCAACGGCTTCGTAAGCCTCCCTAGCGCGGGTAAGGTCGCAATCTCATGCCCGTCCTCGACCGCGAAGAGTACATCGAGCAGGCCTACTTCTTCCGCACGTACCGCGAGCGGCTGGAAGAGGGACTGCCTTCGCAGGACGTGTTGGGGACGATTCAGGAAGAGGTGCTCGCCACCACCCGGCTGCCAATGGCCCTCGATTTTCTCCGGGGCGAGATCCTGCTCACGGGGCGGATCAGCGACGGTATGGAACGGCTGGGCCATTACTTCACGCCGTTTCAGACGTTCGTCATGGCGCAGGCCGAAGAGGAACGCTCGCGGTTCGACCAGCGGGTCGGCCTGATCGTGCTGGAGCGTGAGGCCCGCTACCGCGCCGAAGGGGCCGAGCCGGCGGGGCTGTTCATCTTTCAGTTTGAGTGCCTCGCCCGCAACCGCCTGGGCTACGACCGCGGGATGCAGGCCATGGCGGCCGACCCGCTGTACGACGAGACGTGGAGAGACTGGATCCTCAAGACGCGGCTGCGGCTGGGGACGAAGGACTTCGCCGACTTCATCTATTATCGCTCGCAGCACTTCGTCGACGAGCGGCGGCGCACGTCGGGCCGCCCGGAGTACCAGCCGTCCACTCCGGTGCTCTTCGGGGCGCAGGAAGGCCGCATCGCCAACGCCAACCGCGGCAAAGACCCGCTGTACATGTTCGCGGCCCTGCAGCGGCAACTCGGCTACCCCGAGGTGCCGCGACCGGCGCCTAAGGAAGAAGCGCCGATCATTCACCCCGTGCTGGAAGAGCGGCTGAAGCGTCTCGAGAAGCGACTGGCGATCCTGGAGCAGGAGACGTCGGGGCAGTTCGACATCAGCCAGTTCTACGCGACGCCGCCGAAATTTGCCGACGAGCCGGAGCCGCCGCAGAACTCGTGATCGAGGCTATCCTGCCTGCGAGCGGGCCAGGTACTGATTCAGCTTGTTGTACAGCGTCTTCAGCGCGATGCCGAGTTCGGCGGCGGTGGCGGGCTTGTCGCCGCCGTGCTTTTCGAGCACCCGGTAGATCACCTCGCGCTCGATCTCGCGCAAAGTCATTGGCCGGCCCACAGCCGACAGCGAAAAGCCGCCGCCCGCGGCGGGCACCTTGCGCGTGATGCTCGCCGGGAGGTGCTCGGCCTCGATCCGGCCGCCTTCCGCAAGAATGACGGCGTGCTCCAGCGCGTTGGCCAGTTCGCGGACGTTGCCGCTCCAGCCGTGATTCAGCAGCGCCTCCAGCGCGTCCGGCGACAGGATGTCGGGCGGGGCGGTCGGCCGCTTCAGGTGCCGGGCGATCAGGAACCGCGCCAGCTCCGGGATGTCTTCCCGCCGCTCCCGCAGCGGCGGCAGGTGGATCTCGAAGGTGTTGACGCGGAAGAACAGGTCTTCGCGGAACTCGCCTTCGCCCACCATCTCCTGCAGGTCGCGGTTGGTCGCGCACACCACGCGGACGTCGACGTGAAACGCCTCGTTCTCGCCCACGCGGCGGACCTCGCCCGATTCGAGAAACCGCAGCAGCTTGACCTGCATGCCGCGGTCCAGCTCGCCCAGTTCATCCAGGAACAGCGTGCCGCCGTTGGCGACCTCGAACAGGCCCTTGCGCGGCGTATCGGCCCCGGTGAAGGCGCCTTTGCGGTGCCCGAAGAACTCGCTTTCGACGAGGTGTTCGGGCAGTGCGCCGCAATTGACGGCGACGAAGGGGGCGTTGCGCTGCGCGCTGAGGTCGTGGACCCGCCGGGCGACCAGCTCCTTGCCGGTGCCGGTCTCACCCAGGATGAGCACCGTCGAATCGGTGGGGGCGATTTTTTCGATCAGCGTCTTCACGCGCTGCATCGGCCGGGCTTCGCCGATCAGGTTCGAGCCGCCCTCGAAGGCCTTCAGCCGGCTCTCCAGCGCGATCGTTTTGTTCTTGAGCGCCAGCTTCTCGCCGATCCGCTTCAGCACGCCGGCGATCTCGAACAGCTTGCAGGGCTTGGGCAGAAAATCGTAGGCCCCTTCCCGCAGCGCCCGAATCGCCTCCTCCATGTTGCCGTGGCCGGTGCTGATGATGAACTCGGTCTCCGGCGCCACCTGCTTCAGCCGTTCGACCACGTCCCAGCCGCTGAGGCCCGGCATGCGCAGATCGACGATGGCGGCGTCGTAGGCGTTGCGCTCCAGGGCCAGAAGCGCCGACTTCCCGTCTTCGCACAGCGTGACGTCGTGCCCCATGCGGGGCAGCTCGATGCGCATCACGTCGCGGATCGACGCCTCGTCGTCGACGAACAGAACGCGCAGCTTGTGCGGCGTGGTCAGGCTCAAGAGCTCCGTCTCCGGGGGTCCACGGGGAGGGCGGTAGATAACAGAATCGCCGGGGCGAGGCAATCACGGTTTGCGCTCGGGGGGGGCGCGTGGGAACGCCGGCGGGGCGACCCGCGGCGGGCAGGCAGGCTCAGCCCGCTTCCTTGCCGTGAAGCCTGCTTTGCGGCTCGTTATACTGAAGGGTACCCTGCCCCGGCCGCCGTGCCGGAGCTGACAGCCAAGTGAGGCCCGCCGTACCGATGGCCGACGCACGTTCCCAGAATTCGATGAAGCCTTCGAGCGAGGGGCCTCTGCGCTGCGCGTGCGCGGTGATGGTTGCCGTGGCCGCGGTCGCAATTTTTCCGGAGGCGGCGCGGACCGCAGACGCCGAGTTCTCCGAGCGCGAGCGCTCGCACTGGGCCTTCCAGCCCGTGCGGCGGCCGGACGTGCCGGTGGTCGCTGCCGCAGGCCGCGTGCAAACGTCGGTCGACGCCTTCGTCCTGCGTCGGCTGGAAGAGCAGGGATTGACGCTGGCCCCGCCGGCGACGAGGCGCGAGCTGATCCGCCGGCTCAAGCTCGACCTGCTCGGCCTGCCGCCGACGCCCGAAGAGATCGAAGCCTTCGAGAGCGACGAGCGGCCGGACGCCTGGGAGCGGTTGGTCAATCAGTACCTGGCGAGTCCCCGCTACGGCGAAGCGTGGGGGCGGATGTGGCTGGACCTGGTCCGCTTCGCCGAGACCGCCGGCTTCAACGCCGACCCCGACCGTCCGCTGGCTTACAAGTACCGCGACTATGTGATTCGCGCCTTCAACGAAGACCGGCCCTACGACCGCTTTCTCTCGGAGCAAGTCGCCGGCGACGAGCTCTACCCGGACAGCGAGGACGCCCTCGCCGCCACCGGCTATCTGCGGATGTGGCCCGATGAAAGCAATGCCTCCAACATCCTGCTGGCGAGGCAGGACGCGCTCAATGACCTGACGGCGAACCTCGGCTCGGTCGTGCTGGGGCTGTCGCTCGGCTGCGCGCAGTGCCACGACCACAAGTTCGACCCGCTGCTGCAGACCGACTTCTACTCGCTGCAGGCGTTTTTTGCGGGCATCGTGCTGGAGGATTCCGTCCCGCTCGGCACGCCGGAAGAACTGGCTGCCTATCACGCGCGGCGCGAGGCATGGCTGGCCGAAACGGCCGACCTGCGGCGTGAGCTGCACGAAATCGAAAGCACCGCCCTGGCCAAAGCGGCCGAGGAAAAGCGGAAGAAGTTTCCGCCAGTTGTGCTCGAGGCGATCGACACCCACCCGGTAGAGCGGACGGCTTTTCAGCGGCAGTTGGCCTTCTGGTCGGAGCGGCAGATCGACGAGAAGCTCGACCCGAAGGACGTCCTCAAGCAGATGAGCGACGCCCAGCGGCAGCGCCGCGACGAACTGCGGAAGGAACTCGCCGAACTGGAGCAGCGCCAGCCCGGGCCGCCGCGCAGGGCCAGCGTGATGGCGACCGTCGAAATGCAGTCGGAGCCGCCGCCCACGCACCTCCTGGCGGGCGGCAGCTACGAATGGCCCATCGACGAGCTCCAGCCGGCGTTTGTGAGCATCCTGAGCCGTGAAAGCGCATTGGCGGCGAAAATCGAGCCGCCGCGGCCGGGCACGTCGGGTCGCCGCTCGGCGCTTGCGCGGCGGCTGTCTGATCCGGCCCACCCGCTGGTGGCGCGGGTGATCGTCAATCGTCTCTGGCAGGGGCACTTCGGCCGCGGACTGGTCTCGAACGCGAACGATTTAGGCACCCAGACACCGCCGCCCTCGCACCCGGAACTGTTGGATTGGCTGGCGTCGGAGTTCGTCGGAGTCGCTCAACCCTCAACCCTCAACTCTCAACCCTCCGCATGGTCGCTCAAGCGACTGCACCGGGCGATCGTGCTCTCGGCGGTCTACCGCCAATCCGGCCAGAGGCCATCATCCATCCTCGATCCTCCATCCACACCCGCAACCCCTTCGATTGCGGAGCCGGCAGCAACGCCCGATCCCGAAAACCACCTGCTCAGCCACTTCCCGCGGCGGCGTCTCTCGGCGGAAAGGATCCGCGACTCGCTGCTGGCGGTGTCGGGCGAGCTTTCGCAGAAAATGTACGGCCCCGGCGTGAAGCCGGAGCTGCCGCCGGATTTCAGCGCCCGGCACGCCTGGAAACCCACGCCGGACGAGCGCGAGCGGAACCGCCGCAGCGTCTACATCTTTGCCAAGCGCAACCTGCCGTACCCGCTCTTGGAGGCCTTCGATTTCCCGGACATGCACGAAGCCTGCGCGCAGCGGGCGGAGACGACAATCGCCCCGCAGGCGCTGATGCTCTTGAACAGCGAACTGATCCTGGACGCGGCCCGCTCGCTGGCCGAACGCGTCGACCGCGAAGCCGAGGCATCAACGGCCGCGGCCCTCGTCCTGCGGGCGTGGCAACTGACGTTCGGCCGCGAACCCGCAGACGACGAACTCGCGGCCGCCGCAGAGTTCCTCAATCAGCAGGAGTCGCTGGCCAGCGCCCAGCCGCTGGTGGCGCCCGAGCCCGCCGAACGTGCGCCCGCCGACAGCAACGACCCGCGGCGAGCCGCACTCGTCGATCTGTGTCACGTGCTGCTCAATGCGAATGAGTTCTTGTTTGTGGAATAACACTGCGAAGCCGCAGCAGGCATGTCGTGTCACCCGCCGAACATCGAGCGCGAGGCGCAGGGACTGTGAAGACTCTGGCACTTGAATCCGACGGGCTGACTGTCGAGCGGCTGCTTGCCGAAGCAGCCGACGGGGAAGTCGTCTTCCTGACCACCCGTGGCGAAACGGCATTCGCACTCGTGAAAGTGGATGATTTCGATCGGGAGCTCCATGCTTTGCGCTCCAACGAGAAATTCATGACGTATCTCAGCGAGTGCGAGCGGCGGGCCCGGACGGGACGTCGCAAACGTCTTGAAGATGTTCGTCGAGATTTGGAAGAACGCAACGATTGATCCGGCCACACTGGTGCGCACACCATGCGAAACGAATTCACAGCAGTGATCGAGCAGGAGGGCGAATGGTACATCGGCTTTTGTCCCGAAATCCCAGGCGCCAATGGTCAGGGACGGACCGTTGAGGAGTGCCGCGAGAATCTGGCCGAGGCCATCGCCCTGATCCTCGAAGATCGGCGGGAAGACGGGTTAAGGGGTGTGCCGCCCGAGGCGCTGCGCGAGACGGTGACGGTCGAATGAAACGGACGGCACTGCTCAAGCATTTGAGGCGCCACGGTTGCGTGCTGAAGCGAGAGGGTCGCAGACATTCTTTGTGGAGCAATCCGACGAGCGGGCAGATAGAAGCCGTACCGCGACACGCCGAGCTTCCGGACCGACTGGCACGCAAGATCTGTCGCGGTCTGTCTGTCCCCGAAGTCGGAAAGCCAAACTAAGAGGCCCCATGGTCGTTCACCGCAAGTTCCCCACCTCCCGCCGCGAGTTCCTCGCCCATGCCGGCGGCGGCTTCGGCGCGCTGGCGCTGTCTTCGCTGCTGGTGCGCGAGGGCTTGCTCGGCGACACCGCCACCTCCGCGGCACTTCGCACGAATAATCCCGTCGCCGCCAAACCCGCGCATTTCGGCGGGGCGAAGAGCGTCATCTTTCTGTTCATGGACGGCGGCCCCAGCCACATCGATACGTTCGATCCCAAGCCGCTTGTCAACGAGTACGCCGGCAAGCCGCTGCCGCAGTCGATCGAGCGGGTCATCACGCCCATGGGCGTCTCCGAGAACCCGCTCCTGGCCAGCCCGCGGAAGTGGACGCGCTATGGCGAATGCGGGCTGCCGGTTTCGGAGTGGTACCGGCACGTGGGCGGCTGTATCGACGATATCTGCGTCATCCGCTCGTGCTATGCTGACGGCCTGAACCACGTGGGCAGCGTCTGCCAGATGAATACGGGCAGCATCCTCGCCGGCCGCCCCAGCCTCGGGTCGTGGGTCAGCTATGGGCTGGGCAGCGAGAACGACGACCTGCCGGCCTTTGTGGTCCTCCTGGATACGGAGAAGGAGCCGCCCGGCGGGAACCGCGTGTGGGGCACGGGCTTCATGCCTGCCACGTACCAGGGCACGCGGTTCCGCTCCGGAAAAGAGCCGATCCTGCACCTGAAGACGCCGGACTCCGTCTCGCCCGAGCGGCAGCAGAACAAGCTGGCCTTCATCAACCAATTGAACCGTCGCCACGCCGCGGGCCGCCTCGGCGACGCGGACCTGGAAGCCCGCATCGCCAGCTACGAGCTCGCTTTCCGCATGCAGGCCCACGCCCCCGAGGCCGTCGATCTCGCGCAGGAAAGCCGCGAGACGCAACGGATGTACGGCCTCGAAGACAAAACGACGGCGGCCTTCGGGCGGAACTGCCTGCTGGCCCGCCGGCTGGTCGAGCGCGGTGTGCGATTCGTGCAGCTTTATTCCGGCTCGGGCAGCGCGTGGGACGCCCACGCCAAGATCGAGCAGAACCACTCGCAGCACTGCCGCGAAACCGATCTGCCCATCGCCGCCCTGTTGACGGACCTCAAGCGGCGGGGCCTGCTGGACGAGACGCTCGTCGTGTGGGGCGGCGAGTTCGGCCGCACCCCTATGTCGGAAAAAGGCGACGGCCGCGACCACAATCCGTATGGTTTCACGATGTGGCTGGCGGGCGGCGGCGTGCAGGGCGGCCAGGCGATCGGCGCCACCGACGAGTTCGGACTCAGAGCGGTCGAAGACGCAGCCCACGTCCACGACCTGCACGCGACCATTCTGCACGCCATGGGCATCGATCACGAACGGCTGATCTACCGCCACCAGGGTCGACCGGAACGGGCCACGGTCAACGAAGGTGCGGTGATCGAGAAGGTTTTCACCTCGTAGCACAAGCGTCTCGCTTGTGCAGGGCGGGCGATTCGTCCCGCCGACACTCATGGACACTGCCGAAGCCAGAGCCCGCCGCCGCGCGTTCCTCGCCGACTTCATCGCCGCCAGCCGCCAGCACGGCCTCCAGGCGGCGCTGGCGTTAAGATCGCGGCTGGCGGAAAAGCACGGCCTGGCGGACGAGCACGCCGGGCGGCTGATCGAGGCGCACCTGCAGGGCGCATCCGCCGAAGACGACGCGACCGAAGCGGCCCGCATCGAACAACGGCGCGTCGCCCGCGCCCAGCTTCGCGAGGAACTGGCCGCGCGCCTCGAGCACGGGGGCGGAATCGACTACGCCGACGCACGCTGGGCCCGTGCCGCCGGCGCCAGACTGGGTCTTCCGGAGCTGGACGTGGAGGTCCTGCTGGCGGAGACGGAGGCCCGGCAGCGCGAACTGCGACGGAAACAAGGCCGGCTCGTGCGGCTGCGCGATCAAGCGGTCACCACCGCGTTGTGCCTGATCGCCATGGCGGGCGTGGGCGGGGGCCTCTACTGGTATGGCTCGACGAGCGAAGCCCCTGGCGAAGCTGTTGTCGCTCCTGCTGACAGGCTGGCCCCGCCGCGCGAAGGACCGCCGGCATGGTGGACCGTCAATCTCAGGCTTGCCGTCCGCAAGCTGCCGCTCGTGCGGACGGACGGCGCCACGCTTGCCGAGAAGCTTCAGTCGGACGCGGACGCCGAGCGGCTGGCGGCGTACGTCGCGCTGCTCAAGCCCCTACCGGCCGACCCTGCAGCGCGGAAGCCGATCGCCGAAATCGCGGTGGAAGCCTACGTCGGCGAAGCGGCCGATGCGAATGCCGCCGCCATTCGCGAACGGCTCTTCGGCCTCATACCCACCGCCAACAACTCGAAGCCATTCGCCGCAGTCGACGGTCTGGAGACCGCCTTCTGGGCGGTCGAGACGGCATGCGACGCTCTCCGGCACGCCTACCTGCCCGACGAACGCGAGTCGGCACTGGTCGCGTCTTTCCAGCAAACGCTGGCGTTCCGCGCCGACCGCGGCAGTCCCACGCTGAAAGCCGACAGCGCGGCCGCGCTGTGCCGGCATCTGTACGGCACGCTTGCGGCAGCAGAAGGCATCGACCCCGAGCTAATGCGGAAGTGGTTCCAGGACCTCGCGGAGCGGGCAGACGCGCTCATCAAAGACGAGCGGGAACGAGGCGAGCTGGACACGCAACTGCTGCTTTCCGCGGCCGATCGCGCGGGCGAGGCGTGGACGCACTACCGCGAGCGACTCGAGCGGATGCTCGCATCACCGGATCAGAAGGCGACGGCGCGGCTGATCGGACTCTACGAACAGACGCAGAACGCGGGGCTGCGAAGCTTCCTGGAGTCGGCGCTGGCGAAACGCGCCGGCCTCGATACTCCCGCCGCCTCGACCGCAGAGACGGTGAGGCTGGTGCGGCGGCGGCTGGGCATTCCATCGCAAGGGCCTGCCGCGGCGGCCATCGATCCTAGGCGGCTCAGTAAACTACTCAAAGAAGCGGCGGCGGCTCTCGATACCGCGAAGGCGGCTCCGCGACCCGGTGATTCAGAGGCGTTCGTCGAGAGCGTGCTGCGGCTGGCGCGCGTCTCGACGATGGCCGCCGCGATGGCCTCGCCGGATCGGGCACTGGGAACGAGCCGCTTCGACGATCTGCTCAAACAGGGCACAGGTTCCCCACCCGCCGATCCCGCGGATGCGGCCGTGTCGGTGCGGGGGAACGGAGTGCCGCTGGCCCTGACTCCGGCGGTGTCCGCACAGCAGCTTCAGAATGCTTTCCCACCTGCGGGCGATCCTTCGCGGGAGTTCGAGATTGCCGTGCTCACGCTGACGCCGCGCTCGAAGAAGAACCGGCCGGAAGACCGCATCCAGGCCATCGAGGACATCGCGAACCGGATCGCCGCGGACGAGTCACTCTCGCCGCAGTTCGCCGAAGTCATCGCGGGCTACCTGCTGGACGCCAAAGGGAAAGACGAGCACGACGCCGCGCTGGCTCAAGCGGCGGCGCTCGGTCGCAGTCGCGACCTGCTGTTGGCCGTCGCCGATCGTCTTGAGGATCCGCCCGGCCGGCGCGAGCAGGTGGTGGAGACGGTCGAAGCGCTGCTCGCGACGAAAGCCGCAGACCCCCCGGATGGGCAGTCCTGGAACGACGCCCTGCGCATCGGATTGCTGCGGGGGGCCCTCCACCGGCTGAAGTTCGGTGCCCCGGCTTCCGCACCGGCCCGAGTGCCGGCGGCGAGGGGCGGTTCGGCGCTCGATCGCGGCCGTGAAGCGCTGCGGGCACTGTATGTCGAGCAGGCGGCGCTGCTGGGCGTGGATGCCACCCGCGTCGCCGGACTGACCCGCCCGGTCGACGTGCTGGACGCAATCGTGCGGCGGCGTGCCGCCGCCATCAACGCTTCAGCCGGTCCCCGCGCCGATGCGGCGTTTGTCGCGCGCGTCCCGCACGAACTGGAGGTCGCGTCCCGGCGGGCGCCCAGCAGCCTGCATCGGCTGGTGCTGGTCGAACGCGTGTGGCTGCGGGTGCTGGTGGCCGATGCGGTTCGCCGCGGCGGCCGCTCGCCGCGCGCCGAGGCGATTCTGGCGTCCCTCGCGGCCGCGGACGCCGCCGCAGACGATGTGCTCGGACAACTCCGAGACGGAGAACAGGCCCTCGTGGAAATGTGGCTGGTCGTGCTGGGGCAGTAACTGGTTGTGCTGGGGCAATGACAGCGAGACGGAGCAGGCAGACATTGAACATCGTACCTCGTACATCGCACATCGAACGCAATCCATCGCGTGAAGGCAGCGATCGCTGGCGTGTCGCGCGCATCGCGGCAGCGGCGCTTGTTTTGCTCGCCTGGCTCGTGACTCCCGCCCGCGCTGTCATTGTCGACCTGAAGAACGGCTCCAGCGTCGCCGGCTACCTCGTCAGCCACGACGCAAACTTTGTCATCGTCAAGCCGCTGCGGAACGCTCCCGAAAGCGACTGGAAACGCTATCCCGCGGCCGACGTGCAGGCCGTTCGCAGCTACGTCGACCTCGCGCGGCTCCAAGCCCTCGATCCCTCGCGGCCGGACGCGTATCGCGATTACGCCGAGGAACTCCTCGAGAAGCGCAAAGACCCGGAAGCCCGCGACACCGCCGTGCGGCTGTATCTCATCGCCGCACGTCTCGACCCGGCGCGGCTGGGTCGGCCGGCGCTCCTGGGTGTGAAGACGCTGGCCGAGACGCCTGAAGAGCGCCGCGGTGCCGCGATGCTGGCGTACCTCTTCGACCCTGCGCACGATGCTTCGCTGCTGGATGAGCCGGCCGACCCGCCCGCTGTCCGCCGCACAGAACCCGCCGAACGCCGCTACGCCGAAAGCCTCGCCGCCTTCCGCGAAGGCCGGCTCCGCGACGCGGCCGCGCAGGCGCAGCGGCCGGGCGTGGCCGAACTCTTCGACCGTCATGGACCGTTCGGTCATGACAGCTTCGTCGCGCGGCTGGTCGACGCCGAATGCCCGCTGTGCGCAAAGGGCTACGTCACCTGTGCAAACTGCAAAGGCCGAGGCTGCGCCGCGTGCGGAGGCACCGGCCTCTCCACAGCCTGCGCCCGGTGTTCCCCGACGGGCGGCCGAGGCGAAACGCCGCGGCACCGTCCGTCACTGAGCGACGCCGAGCTGGCAGCCGTCATCCGCCGCGAGCTGGCGGTGCTCACCGGCGGCCCATCGAATTCGGTCGACGACAGCCGGCCGTGGTCGGTGATCGTCAATTCGGGCGGCGAACAGCCCGTGCGTCCGCTGTCGCTCGAAACGCTGACACCCTTCGACCCGCGGCAGTCGGTGTTCCGCAATGGTTCGTGGATGGAACCGTGAATGCAAAGCGGCAATCGTCGCCGCAAGCAGCGCGAGGTCTGTTAGAATGTTAGTAAGGATCTCTCGAGATCAGCAGGTGCCGCGTGCAGCGAGTCCACTACAACTTGATCGCGGCCGCCGTTGTCCTCGTGCTCGGCGTCGGAACTGGCTTCTGGTTCGCTGCCTCCCGCGCTGAGAACACGCTCCCAATCGCTGATCTTCTGCCATCACATCGGCTGGACGAGCTGGCTGGTTCAGTCGGCGAGGAGCCACAGATCGTCGTCCTCGGTCGCCACCCGGTCCCCGGTCCTGGCACGGGCTGTTGGGAAATCCAGCTCGCACTCGTGAATTGCACCCAAAGACGCTCAACTTCGACGGCTACGATCCGCGGACTTCGGCTCCTGGCACAATCCACCCTCTTTACGTGCAAGAAGTGTACTCCGACACTGGCTGGACTGACGCGGAGATCGGCTTCTGCGGTGTCGGCGTGGCTCAGCGAACGATCGCATCCGGTCGCGGCACGCGATTCACCGTTCTGGTTGACGATGGTAGTCCATCAACTCGTATCGGGGTCGATTATCAACTCTCGGACGCACGCAGCCAGACGCGGAGATTGACTGTGTGGAGCGACCCAATCGAGCCGTCGCAATTGCAGTAGCGCGTGACAGGCTTGAGGGGCTGGAACGGTCTTCCAAGATCTCACAGTCGGACGTTCGACGTTGAGGATTCGCCGCGGACTCAACCCTCACGTGCCCCTGGCGTTTTCGGCGGCCGCTTCGGCGGCGGAGCCGCGCCGCGGCGGCGCGTGGCGTCCGCGCGTTTTGATGGCGGCGCGGCTTGGGCGTTTCGTCGGCGCTGCGCCCAGAGAAGCCAGGGTAGGGCGAGGCAAATGCCAATCAGCATGGCCAAGCCGCGGCCGAGCTGCCTGGCTCGCTCCTGGTCCATCCCGGTCGCGAAGATCAGCACGGTCCCCCCAGCCATGGCGACAAACACCACCACCACGGAGGCAATGACCGCACGCCTGGTTGTCATGGAATTCGCTGCGCTCGAATCGCCGAGGTCCGTAGCGTGGATTTCCACGCAAGCCGCTTCATTCGCCTGAATCGCTGCCGCGTGGGTTGAAACCCACGCTACGAGGACTCCCGAGGCCTCACCAGCACCACGGGATATCCCCTGCAACCGCGCCTGACGCAAGCCGGCGGCGCCGCCGTGTGATGGCCCCGGCCCAGGGCCGGAGCGGAAACTGTGAATTCCGACGCCCGATCCCTTGCATCGGCGGTGCAATCTCGTCGAAATGATCTCAACGACTCGAGAACCGCAATCGCATAGCTCGAATGGGGTGCATCATGAATGTTGCCGAAGCGGAGAAGAACTTTGCCAGTTTGGTGGACAAGGTCTACATCGAAGGCGTCAGTGTCGATCTGGAGTGCAACGACAAAGTTATCGCGCGCCTAGTGCCGGCCGAGCCGCGCCCGCCTCTCACGGTCGGTGAGCTGAAGGCGTTCTTGCGAGGTCTTCCCTCCTTGGGTGATGATGCCGATGCGTTTGCCCGGGACGTTCGCGCGATCCGCGCCCAGTTTCCGGCAGAGGCCAACCCATGGGACTGATGGTTGACACGAACGTCTTGATCCGTTTCGAGAAGAGCGGCGACTCCATCGACTTTTCCTCGTGGGAGAGCTCGGAGGAGGTCTATATCAGCGTCGTGATCGTGTCTGAATTATTGATGGGTGTTCATCGCGCCGATACGGAGGAGCGCCGGGAACACCGCTCGGCTTTCGTCGAAGCCATCGTTTCCAGAGTAAGCGTGTTGGACTTCACCGTGGCGTCCGCGCGCGTGCATGCCGAGATTCATGCCGAATTGGCGCGGAAGGGACAAATGATCGGCGCTCATGATTTGATCATTGCGGCCACAGCTCGGCACCACGATCTGTCGCTTCTGACCGACAATGTCGAAGAATTTTCTCGTGTGCCGGGGTTACGCGTAATTCCATTGACGCTTGAGGAAGTTTCGGCATGAACGACTCCAAGAGCTCGCGAAGGAGAAACGGATGAGCAGCGTTCGAGTCCTCGTCGGCACCAAGAAGGGTGCGTTTATTCTCACCAGCGACGGCAAGCGCAAGAAGTGGGACGTCAGCGGGCCGCATTTCGCCGGCTGGGAGATCTATCACCTCAAAGGCTCGCCGGCCGATCCGGACCGGCTGTATGCCTCGCAGTCCAGCGGGTGGTTCGGGCAGATCATTCAACGCTCCAGCGACGGCGGGAAAACGTGGGAGACGCCCGGGGGAGAAAAGATGCCGGAGGGCTTCGGTCCACCGGCCGGAGTGAGCAACAAGTTCGCCTACGACACTTCGCCCGAAACCGGCAAGCCGCTCACCACGCACCAGTGGTTCGACGGCACGCAGCACCCGTGGGAATTCAAGCGCGTCTGGCATCTGGAGCCGTCGCTGACGGATCCCGACACTGCCTATGCCGGCGTGGAAGACGCGGGCCTGTTCCGCACCACCGACGGCGGCCGGTCGTGGCACGAAGTGGCTGGGCTGCGCGGTCACGGCACGGGGGCGCAATGGTCCCCCGGCGCCGGAGGCCTGTGCCTGCACACCATCCTCTTCGACCCGACCAATGCCGATCGCCTGTATGTTGCCATCTCGGCCGCGGGGGTCTTCCGAACCGACGACGGCGGGACGACCTGGAAGCCGATCAACCGCGGACTGAAGTCGCCGTATCTGCCCGAACCGACGCCGGAAATTGGCTTCTGCGTGCATCGCCTCGCCCTGCACCCTTCGCGGCCGAACGTGGTGTTCATGCAGTTGCACCAGGGGGGCGGCGTCTTCCGCAGCGACAATGCGGGTGACCAGTGGGTGGAGGTCAACGGAAACCTGCCGACGGACTTTGGCTTTCCGATCGACGTTCACGCCCACGAAGCCGAGACGATCTATGCCGTTCCCATGGACCCCATGGTCCGTGTCCCACCCGAGGGCAAGCTGCGCGTCTACCGCAGCCGAGCCGGCGGCAATGACTGGGAACCGCTCGCGAAGGGCCTGCCGCAGGAAGACTGCTTCGTGAACGTGCTGCGCGACGCGATGTCGGTCGACTCGCTCGATAAGTGCGGCGTGTATTTCGGCACCACGGGCGGGCAGGTGTACTGCTCGGCCGATTCCGGTGACACCTGGGCGCCCATCGTCCGCGATCTGCCGTCGGTGATGTCCGTGGAGGTCCAGACGCTGCTGTGATCCGGATCGTGCTTCCCTATCATCTGCGCATCCTGGCGCACGTCGGCGCCGAGGTGCAGCTCGAAGTCGAGGGGCCGGCGACGCGAAATGCGCTGCTGGACGCGCTGGAGGACCGCTATCCGATGCTCAGCGGCACGATCCGCGACCACAACACCGGCCAGCGACGGCCGCTGCTGCGGTTCTATGCCTGCGAGTTGGATCTGTCTCACGAGCCACCGGACACCCCGCTGCCGGAGGCCGTCGTCTCGGGCGCGGAGCCGTTTTTCATCATCGGCGCAATCGCGGGCGGGTAGCCTGATTGGTAGTGTGGGTTTAAACCCACACTACCAGCCTTCAATCTGGAGATTCACGATGCCCACCAACATCGACCGTCGCCGGTTTCTCGAACAACTGGGTGCGGGGGCCGCGGGGGCCGTCGCGCTCGGGGCGACCGAGACGGCGCTGGGCTTCGGGTCGAACGACACGCTCCAGGTGGGCTGCATCGGCACCGGCGGCCGTTGCCGATATCTGATGCAGCGGCTGGCGCAGATTCCCAACGTGCGGATCACCGCTGTCTGCGACGTGTGGGACCAGCACCTCGAAGAGGGCCGCAAGCTGGCCGACAGCCGCGCCACCGCGACGAAGCACTATCGCGAACTGCTGGAGCGCAAGGACGTCGATGCCGTGCTCATCGGCTCGCCCGATCACTGGCATGTGCCGATGACCATCGATGCCTGCCGCGCCGGCAAAGACGTCTACGTCGAAAAGCCGCTCACGCACGATCTGAGCGAAGGGGCGCCGGTGATCGCGGCCCAGAAGGAGTCAAAGGCGATCGTGCAGGTGGGGACGCAGCAGCGGAGCCTGCCGCAGTTTCAGAAGGCGTTCGAAATCCTGAAGTCCGGCGCGCTGGGGACGATCTACAAGGTGCACCTCACGTGGAACCGCAACCAGGAGCGCTGGAACCGGCGGCGGTACGGCATCGACCCGAAGACGGTGCTGTGGAAGGAGTTCCTGGGAAACGCGCCGGAGCAGCCGTTCGACGAGTACCGCTTCCGCAACTGGCGCTGGTTCTGGGATTTCGGCGGCGGGATCTTCACCGACCTGATGGTGCACTTTGTGGACGTGGCCGTGTGGTACCTCGATCTTGGTGAGCCGGCGACGGTGGCGTCGATCGGCGACCACTTCGCCGCCAAAGGGCTGTGGGAGACGCCCGACACGGTGCAGACGCTGCAGCGATACCCAGAGCAGCACGCACAGGTGTATTTCGAGGGCACGTTCGTGAACGCCCGCAACGCGGCGATGCTGGAGTTCATGGGTACCGAGGCGACGCTGTACCTCGACCGCGGCCGCTACGAGGTGCTGCCCGAGCGGCGGTCGAAGACGCCCGCGAGCGAGTTCTCCCTCACAAAGAACCCGGCCCGCGGCGCGGACTTCTACGACGACGTCGAAGACGGCCTGATGCATCTGGCGAACTGGGTCGAGTGCGTCCGCACCCGTCAGACGCCCAACGCCCCGGTGGAAGCGGGCGTGCGGGCCGCGGCGGCCGCCCACTACGCCAACCGGGCGCTGCGGGAAGGACGGACCGTCGGAAAGGACGAATGACGAAAGAATGACGAAGCCCGAATGACGAAACCCGACCGTTCAACTTTGCGCAGTTTGGCGCCTTTGCGGCTGTGCGGCGAAAAAAACGGGTAATACACGCTGGAAGATGCGGATCGGAATTGGTAGAAGATGCCTCACACTTCGACAGCGGCCCCAAGTCGGGGACGCGTCCATTCTTTCACGACGAGAGGAACTCCGATGAAGAAGTTGGCCAGCCTGCTGATGGTCCTGGTTTTGAGCGTCTTCGCCGTCGGCTGCGGCGACGATGCAGACGATGACGCTCCGGCGCCCGCTCCCGGCGGCGGCACGACCACCCCAGACACCGGCACCGGCGGCGCCGGCGACGCGCCCTAATCCCGCCTTCGTCCGCGAGCGCTGGCGGATGCGGATCCGGCGTCCTCGCAGCGTGGGTTTCAACCCACGCGGCAGCGATCAGGCGCACGAAGCGGCTCGCGTGGATTGAAATCCACGCGATGCGTTCCGGCCCCGGCGCGTCTCCAAAGCGACAGCCCCGTTCGTTCCGGCGAACGGGGCTTTTCCATTTACCCATCCAGCTTTCCCCGATACGCGGCGTCGCCGGATGAGCCTACGGTAGTGGCATGGACGCCAGCGGACGATCCCCGACAACGTCGTTGCCCTTCTGGCTTGCCGGAGGAGAGATCTGCGGCTGTTGCCTGCAGGAGTACCACCTGGAGGCCGAGTTCCGCTGCGTGTGCTGCGACGGCGCGGTTTGCCCGATGTGCGCCATCGTGACGGTGCGGGGCAGCGTCGTCTGTTCCGCATGCGAAGCCGCGGGTGACGGGGACGAAAGCGGCTGACGGAGAGCCCCGTAGCGTGGATTTCAATCCACGCGGGCCGCTTCCGTCGCCGGAATCGCCGCGGGTTGGAACCCATGCCAGGAGGGCTCCTGAGCTCTACGCGGATGGGAGCAAAATGGCCGCTCGCGCGATCTGGAAAGGCGTCATCACATTTGACGATGTGCGATTGCCGGTGAAACTGTACTCCGCCGTGCAGGATCGCAACATCCATTTCCATCTGCTGCACGACCAGGACATGGTGCGGGTCCGGCAGCGGATGGTCAATCCGGAAACGGACGAGACCGTCTCCCCAACCGACGCCCAGCGCGGGTACGAAGTCGAGCGCGGCGTGTTCGTCGTGCTGCACAAGGATGAACTGGAAAAACTGGTTCCGGAAGACTCGCGGGACATCGAGATCACCCGCTTCGTCGATCCCTCGGAAATCAACCACCAGTGGTACGTGCGGCCGTATTATCTCGGTCCCGACGGCGATGACGACGCCGATTACTTCGCCCTCGCACAGGCGCTGTCGCGGCAGCAGAAAGAGGGCGTCGCCCGCTGGGTGATGCGGAAGAAGGCCTACGTCGGCGCGCTGCGTGCCGAAGGGGACTACCTCATGCTGATCGCCCTCAGGCATGCGGGGGAGATCATCAGCGCATCGGAACTGGAGCCGCCCGCCGGCAGAAAACTGGATGCCAAAGAGC
>JAHWKJ010000451.1 GCA_019347905.1 Planctomycetota bacterium | reverse complement strand
CAAGGCTTCGGATGTTCCGGGGCCGCTTTCCTGAAACCCTGTTTGATCGGGAGGTGCCTGCAGCCAGCGACGAGGTAGAAAGGATCCGGGTGGAATCCCGCGGCGTTTGTCCCAGTGATTGTCCCAATCAATGGGACAAACAAAACCGCCTTCCGCAAGTGGCGTATTTCGCACCACTTACGGAAGGCGGTCGCGGTGAGGCGGAGAGAGCGGGATTCGAACCCGCGGAGACGGGAAAACCCGCCTCACCTGATTAGCAATCAGGCGCATTCGGCCACTCTGCCATCTCTCCGGCCGGTCTGATTTTGACTATAGCCCCTCGTCATCGGAAAGCAAGACCCCATGATCCAGCGCCGCACCGGCATAAAAACGACGCACCGGAGTCGTTGATCTTCCGGCACGCAAACGCGACGATGGCTCCGCCAGCGGCTCATCGAACACGGTCAGGTCGCCGCTTTTGGGGAGCTTTCAGAGAGGCAGGAGATGGCCGGCGAGACGCGATATCGAGAGGTGGCGGTGGCAGGTTCGCCGCGGCTCATGGGCCGGCAGATCGGCGAAGCGGCGCGGGATGAAATCCGCGGCTTCTGCGAAGTCGCGCTGGAACGCGTCAACCTCACGACGCGGGTCTCGCGCGCCTCCGCCCTGGAAGTCGTGCGGGGCACGATGCCCTTTGCCGAAGGGTACGCTCCCGATCTCGTCGACGAGTTGCGGGGCATGGCGGAAGCGGCGGGCGTGCCGCTCGAAGACCTGATGCTGCTGCAGGTGCGCAACCAGCTTCAGGCGGATGCCGAGGCGGGCTGCACTTCGCTATCGCTGAGCGATGCCGAGGGCGGTGCGCTCGTCGCCCAGAACTGGGACAGCGATCCCGAGCTGGACCGCTTCACCATCGTGCTGACGCGGAAGGGCGAAGGGCGGCCGGCGATCACGACGGTGACGCAGGCGGGGCTGATCGCCTACATCGGCTTCAGCGAGAGCGGTTTCGGCGCCTGCCTCAATACGTTGCCCGCCCCGGCCCGGCGCGTGGGTGTGCCGCACTATTTCACGTTGCGGCGGATCTATGAATCCCGCACTGTGGACGAGGCGGTGGCCGCCGTCCGCGGGGCGCGGCGGGCGATTCCGGCGAACATCATGCTGGCAACGCCGGACGGGCCGGCCAATCTGGAAGTGACGCTCGAGCACGTGCACGTGCAGCGCCCGCGGCGAACGAACGGCCTCGCGCACACCAACCACTGCCTGCATCCCGAACTGACAGAAATCAACGACCGCTTCCCGGAGCTGATCCAGTCACATTCGCGGAAGCGGCGCATCGACCAGTTGTTAGCATTAGCGCTCGAAAGCGATCGCCGCGTTACGCTGGAGGATGTGAAGAACGCGCTGCGAGATCACGAGGGTCACCCGCGGTCGATCTGCCGGCACACGAACGACGATCCCGGCACCGGCCACTGGCAGACGGTGTTTTCGGTGATCCTCGAGCCGCAGCAGCGCTGCATGCACGTCAGCCGCGGTACGCCGTGCACGCAGCCGTATGAGACGTATGCGATGCCGGAGTAAGGCTCCGGGCTCCTCGCTGGCGCTTCGGGTTAGTGTCTGCCACACCAACCCGAAGCGCCAGCGAGGGCACCCGTCCGGTCATGCGGCTTTCGCGGCCGCATCGTTGGCGGCGACGGCCGACGGCGACTCGTCGGCGGCCTTGCTGTGTGGCGGGACGCGGTCGTTCACGTCGTAGGCGACGCCCAGCAGCTTGAGTGCCCGGATGGCCCACCACGTCATGTCGATCTCCCACCAGCGGTGTCCGGCGGGCGCCACGCTGGGATGGGCGTGGTGGTTGTTGTGCCAGCCTTCGCCGTACGCGAACAGCGCCACCCACCACAGATTCTTTGACCCGTCCCGCGTCTCGTAGTTGCGGTAGCCCCACAGGTGCGTCGCCGAGTTCACGAACCACGTGCTGTGATAGGCGAACACGATCCGCAGGCACAGGCCCCACAACAGCCACGGCAGCCCGCCGAGGGCCAACAGCGTCAGCCCGAGCGCGACCTGCCACCAGAACTCCGTCTTCTCGAAGAAGCGGACGATCGGCCGGTCGATCAGCTCCGGCGCGTAGCGCTTGTAGAGCAGTTCCCGCTGCCGCGGCGAATGCCGGATGAACAGCCACAGGATGTGCGACCACCACGTGCCCTCGCGGGGCGAATGCGGATCGCCCTCCAGGTCGGAATGCTGATGGTGCAGCCGGTGCGTGGCGGTCCAGTCGCGCGGGGAGCCCTGGCCGGAGAGCGTTGCGCACAACAGGCAGAAGAACTCGCCCGGCGCAGTGAGCTTCAGCGCCCGGTGGGTCAGGTAGCGATGATAGCCCAGGCAGACGCCGATGCTGCACGTCAGCCAGTGCAACAGCACCGCGATGCCCAGGGCCGACCAACTGAAGAAGAACGGCGCCGCGATGGCCCCCGCGTGCATCACCGTCACCCACACCAGGCACACCCAGTCGATGTTGCCGAAGCGCAGTTGACCCTTGTCGAACGATTCGAGGACTTCCGCCTTCTCCGCGGCGGCGTCAGCCTCGGCGGTCCGCGCGCTGGCGCGTGCTTCGTCTGTCTCTGTGCTCGGCACATCATCGCGCTGCGGCTGCTGGCCCGCTCTGTGGCGAGGTTTCGAAGGCACCGCCGAGCGGCGGCGCCTGCGACGGCGCGGCGCGTGCGCGCGTGTGCCGCGGGTTCCGGAGGCGGGGACGAGTGTCGTCGGGGACATGATGAATCCTGGTGGGTTGTCAGGCAGGCTCAGTGGCGTTCGTTCTGGCATGCTTGAGATGAAGCAAGCGCTGCGCCGATTTCTGTTCGCGAGATTGCCGCGCCGCCGCTCTGAGCGGGAGAAGTATAGGAAACCTCGGCGTATGCCGGTGTCAGCGGGGCGTCAAAGCCCGGTCAAACATTCGTCACACAACTGTCAAAGCTGTGTCACGGCGCAAAGTGAAATGCCGCCGTAACTTATGCCGCCCATCGTGTGGGCGCGCCAGCCATGATGGATCGCGCCACGCCGGTGCAGAGGTGGCAAGACTGTCGCCGCGCTGGTTGCGTGCAAACCGGTGGCGTGAATGGACCGCTGGCGCAAATGGACGGAGGATCGTCCTCCGCGGCCGTCGCAGAGAGTCTTTGAGGACCGACTTCGGGAGAGCGTCCGAAGCGTTCGGAAGCCGCCTTCGTAGCGTCTCCGCAGCGCCGTCCAGGCTATTCGTCGCGCCCCTTGGACGGGTCGGCGACGAAGCGGTAGCCGGCGCCGCGCACGGACAGGATGTGCTGCGGCTCGGCGGGGTCCGGCTCGATCATCTTCCGCAGGCGGAGCACGAAGTTGTCGACCGTGCGCGTGGTCACGTCGAACGACTCGTGCCACACGTCTCGCAGGATGTCGGCCCGCGAGAGCACGTAGCCTTCGTTCTCCAGGAAGTATCGCAACAGCGCGAGCTCGCGAGCGGTCGGCTCGCGTCGGCGTCCGCCGACCGTCAGCTCGTGCTTGCGGAAGTCGACGCGCACATTGCCGAACTCGACCATCGACGGCGGCGCCGCCTGCGCGGCGAGCGCTCCAGGCGGCAGTGGGGAAGTGCGCCGCCGCTCGACAAGATTGCGCACGCGGCTGAGCAGCTCGCGCAGGTCGAAGGGTTTCATCAGGTATTGGTCGGTGCCGCAGTCGAAGGCCTGCGTGCGGTCTTCGGCCAGCGACCGGGCGCTCAACACCAGGATCGGCACCTGGTTGTCGCGCTCGCGGATGCGGCGGCAGATGTCGTAGCCGCTCATCCCAGGCAGCATCAGGTCCAACACCACGATGTCGAACGGCGTCTCATCGCGGACAAATCTCTCGAGCGCCGTCGCGCCGTCGCCCGCGACGGCTACCTCGTATCCTTCGAGCTCGAAGTTGAACTTGAGACCGCGGGCCATGGCCTCTTCGTCTTCGACAATGAGAATCTTCATGGAATCGTCCGGTCCACCGCAGCGCGTTCTTCGTTCGTCTTGCCCGTGGCTTCCTTCGGCCGGGCGATCGTCTCAGTCCTGGCGAAATCCTCCAGCGGTCCCGCCGCCGCGGGGCCCTTCGCCGCACCGTTCGCGGAAGCCGCTTTCGACATCGCGTCGGCGCGGCCGGGCAAGTCCACCTCAAAGACGCTGCCTGATCCGTCGACGCGGTCGCTGACCGTGATGCGGCCCTTTAGAAAATGCACCAGCGTGCGGACGATGTAAAGTCCCAGCCCGGTGCCCTTGCGGCGGCGCTCCAATTCATCGCCCCCGCGGTAGAAGATGCGGAAGATCTTCTTGCGAATCTCAGAGGGCACCCCCTCGCCGTTGTCGCGGATCCGCGTCACCACGCGGCCGCGGTTCCGCACCCGCACCTCGACGTCGACCCGCGGCTCGTCCCCGCCGTACTTGACCGCGTTGTCGAGCAGGTTGTTGAAGATCATCTCCAGCACCATGCGGCGGGCGTGGATGACCGCCGGCTCGACGTCGAACCGCACCACGACCTCGGGATCGCACTTGTGATAAGCGCAAGCACCGACAGCCAGCCGCCGCAGCATGGGCTCCAACTCGATGTCTTCCGCGGCCGACTGCTGCCCGATCGCATCCAGCCGCCCCACCTCCAGCAGGTGGTTGATGAGGTGGTCGAGCCGCCCCAGTTCGGCATTCATCACGTCGTAGAACTCGTGCCGCTGCTCGTCCGAAAGCGACCGCAGGGCCAGCGTCTCGAGGTACAGCTTCAACGAGGCGATGGGGGTTTTCAGCTCGTGGGTGACGCTGTCGACAAAGTTGGCCTGCCGCCGGTTGAGGCGGATCTCCTTGATGGTGAGGATCATGTAGAAGGTGAGGCCGACGAGGGTCAGGACGAAGGCAATTGTGCCGATCGTCAGCGCGTTCCACGAGCGGGTCTGTGCGAAGATGACGATCCAGCAGACCATCAGCGTGACGTTCAGCCCCATCAGCACGACGCTGAGGGTGATCGTCCACTGGTAACTGCTGCGCTTGCGGGCGAAAACGACCACGGCGGCGGACCTTCTCCGATCAATCCACGGCAGGACGCGGCGCATCGCCCCCTGGCGGAAGTCCGGCGGCCAGCGCCCTCTGCAGGTCTCGAAGATCGAATTCCCAGCGAGAGAACAGGCTCCACCAATCGCGAAAAATGAAGGCTTCAATCGGCCGGGGCAGACCGCAGCATTCCTCGACGGGCAACGTCTTCAGCCGGTTGTAGTGGTCCGTCACGCAAGCGATGTCGGTAATATCGAAATAGCGATACGTGTAGAACTCCCTTTGCTTCTTACGTGCCAGGGACTTCGTAAAATTCGGA
>JAHWKJ010000450.1 GCA_019347905.1 Planctomycetota bacterium | reverse complement strand
CTTCCGATCTCCGCCCTTCAACACCGGCCGACGGCAGGTTCGCAGCCGGCTGAAGACCGCCCGCGACGAGACCGGAGGCGACCGCATCGGGTTCGGTGGCCGCCGCTACCGCACGCAAAAGCTCGGCGAAAGCGGCTATGACGACGCGTTCGACGATTACCTCGCGTTCCTCGAGCCGCGGTTTGTCGAGGCGCGGCGGATCCTCGCCGCCGACGGCTCGTTCTTCCTGCACATCGACTACCGCGAGGTGCATTACGCGAAGGTGCTGCTCGATTCGGTTTTCGGCCGCGAGTCATTCCTCAACGAGATCATCTGGGCCTACGACTACGGGGCCCGGTCGAAATCGCGCTGGCCCGCCAAGCACGACAATATCCTGTGGTACGCCCGCGACCCCAATTGCTACACGTTCCGCCACGACGAGATCGACCGCATCCCCTACATGGCGCCGGGGCTGGTCGGGCCGGAGAAGGCCGCCCGCGGCAAAACGCCCACCGATGTCTGGTGGCACACGATCGTCAGCCCGGGCGGCAAAGAGAAGACCGGCTACGCGACGCAGAAGCCGCTGGGCATCGTCGAGCGGATCGTCCGCGTGCATTCCCACCCGGGCGAACTGGTGGTGGACTTCTTCGCCGGCAGCGGCACGACGGGCGAAGCCGCCGCCCGCCTGGGACGCGACTTCCTGCTGGTGGACCACAGCCCGGACGCAATTCGCGTGATGCACGCGCGGCTAGCGAAGTACGGGGTCGAATTTGAGAGCTGCGATGCCATACTGCACGCGGCTGCATCACCCTGAAGTCGCGAAAATGGGACAGGCACCGATCGTCCTGATCGGAGCCAGTCCCATTTTCGGCGCGCAACCGCAGCCGTTCCGGTGAAGGGAAGCTCAAAGGTAGACCGGTCGCTCCGCGACCGGACCGGGTCGCGGAGCGACCCGCCTACTTTGCCACACTTGAACCTTGACTGGAAGGTGCGTCATGGAGGGCAATGGTCGCGGGGGCGAGGTGCTGCGAATTCCGAAGTGGCTGTGGGCGCTGATTGGCGTAGCGGCCGTGTGGGCGGGGCACCAGAGCGTCCGCAGCGAGATCAACGCCTACCGCCTGAGTGAAGTCGCCGAGCTCGCCGACGACGTCGAGTCGCTCCGCGAAACCGTCAAGGGCTTGTCGCTGCGGATCGAAGCCGTGATGAACCTGGCGGCCGAGGTCGACCGGCTGCGCGAGCGGCTCGATCGTGAACTGGACCGGTTCCGGGCCGAGCTGGACCGCCACGAGAAGGACCCGGAAATCCACCACTTCGGGCTCGCCCGCGTGCAAAGCCAGCTCGACCGGCTCGCTGACCGGGTGGACCGGCTGGAAGGAAACGGGGAGTGAATCCGAAGTCGTAGGGTGGGCTTTGCCCACCAGCCGCAGGTGTGTGCGGCCAACGTCTCGCCCGAATGATGGTGGGCCCAGCCCACTCTACAACCTGCTCGGAAACAACTGCAGCTCCGGCACCACGGCTCGTGGGTGCAGGCGGGCGACGAATAGGACGGCTTCGGCGACATCTTCAGGCCGAAGGGCCTTGTCGAGCACGTCGCGCGGCGTGGGGACCGGGCGCTTCGAGAGGATCTCGGTGTCGCACAGTCCCGGGAAAATGACGGTCGTGCGGATGCCGTTCGCCCGCTCTTCGATCCGCGTGCCGTGCGCGAGGCCCGACAGCCCGTGCTTGCTCGCCTGGTAGGCGACGCCGCTCACATCGGGCATCTGCACGGCCCCGGTGGAGAGGTACACGATCAGTCCGCCGCCGCCGGCACGCATCACCGGCAGAACGGCCTTCGTGCACAGGAAGGCGCCGGTGAGGTTGGTGGCCAGCATCGACTGCCACGTCTCGGGGGTGAGCACTTCGAGCGCCCGATGCGGAATGTTGGTCCCGGTCGCGTACACCAGCAGATCGATGCGGCCGTGCCGCTGGGCGGTGGCGGAAATCAGCCGGCCCACGTCGTTCGCAACGGTCACGTCGAGGGGCACCGTCTCGATTGCACCGCCGCCCTGCTCCGAGCGCTGACGTTTCCGGCTTTCGAACTCGCGGGCGGCCTCTTCCAGGCGGTCGCGGCGACGGGCGGCTGCGATCACCTGCGCGCCCGCATCGGCCAGCGCGAGCACAGTCGCGCGACCCATGCCGCTGGATGCGCCCACAACCACCGCCACCTTCTGCGAGAGAGATTCGCTCATGGCTGCCGAGTATAACCGCCATGCCTGCAAATGCCTCGCTTTCGACCGAGCGCAGGTCAGCCGCGGGCCAAACGATTCAAGTTGTTCCGCGCTTCGTGACGAATGTATAGATGACCACTCTTCGCCTGACCCGGCCCATGAGCACCGCGCCCCTCACTACGCTGCACCTGGCATCGCAATGCGTCCCCTGGGCACGCGGGTGCGAGCCGTTCTGGCAGCACATCGCGCGGTGCCGCGAACTGCGGATGGTCTGCGAGCTGCTTCCCCCGCCGCGGTGCTGAGATCGCCGGCCGGCTGGTGCGATGTTCGCTCCCGTATGATCGCGCGCATTCGCGCCCCATCCCGGCCGGACAGCGACGCGTTCGTGCGCGGCGGATCGACCGCGCACGCATCACGGCAGCACCTGCGCGGCCGCCCCGGCGATACGAAACAGCCGGCGTCGCGCTTTTCCGGGGGGGAAGACACATGTGGTTCGACGCGGAGCTGATCGGCATTCTGATGTCCGCCGTGCTCGCGGGCGTCGCGTTTTACGTCGTGGGCCTGCGGATGATCTGACGCGCCTTTCGGTGACGAATGCACGCAGGCGGCCGCTAGTGTTGCGTCGGAGCTTCGGCTACAGTAGGAATTGAACGGCCGACGCAGCCAGATCGGCCGTTCGGAATGACCGACTGCGACCGAGAAACTCGTTCCTCAGTCCCACGATGACCGTCACCAGCAAAATCGAACGGCCGCGTCTGCGGTTTCATCCTGCGGCCTACAAGTTCGTGTTTCAGGCACTGCAGCACGCGCAGCAGAAGCTCGGCCGGCCCGCCTCCAGCGGACCCGACGACGAACAGGCCCACGTCTCCGGCCGCGAGTTGCTGGAGGGCATCCGCGAGCTGGCCCTGGAACAATTCGGCCTGTTGACGTGCACGGTGTTCCGCCACTGGGGCATCACCGGCACGGAAGACTTCGGCCGCATCGTGTTCGAGATGGTCGAGCGCGGCGACATGAAGAAAACCGACCGCGATCGGCTGAGCGACTTCATCGGCGTCTACGATTTCGACGAAGTCTTCGACCGCGGCTACCGCATCGACATCCGGCGGCCCTTCCGACGCTGAGCCAGGGATGCCCCACGAAGGGGTCAGACCCTTTGCGGACGAGCGATGCAGAACGCCGCGACACGGTGAACCGCAAAGGGGTCTGACCCCGTTCCGTCATGCACGATGCCGAACCCGGGCCGCCGACGCGGCTGATCCTGCTGCTGATCGGCCTGGCCTGCCTGTGGTGGGCCTTTCTGGCGGTGCTCGCGGTCACGACGGCGAATCCGGTTACGCTTAACCGCGCTCAGTTCCAGGAGGCAACTCACGTAGTCACGGCGACGGTCGAAGACCCCGCCGCGGGCCTCATCGCCGTCGAGCGAGAATGGAAAACGGCCGCGACGCTCGCACAGATTAACGTCCTCAACCTGTCCAGCACCGCCGCCGAACGCGGCGAGCGCTACGTGCTCCCGCTGCAGCGGCTCGGCAGGACGACCTACCGCGTCCCGCCCGCACCACTCCCCGGAAACCCGCCGCTGATCTACCCCGCCACCGACGAAGCCCTGCGGCAACTGAAGGAGCTGCTGGGCGAGCGAGCCGGCCGCTGAATCTGACGCACAGGCGCGAGGGCGCAAAGACACGCAAAGCCGGAAGAGCAGGCGGAGTCGCGCTTCGAGCGGACTTGCCTTCGGACTTCACCCCACCCAATTCTGCCTTTGCGGCCCCTTCGCGCCTTTGCACCTTTGCGTCAAATCCCTATCTGAAAAATGCGTCGCGCGCCCGCGTCACGGCACCCGGCGCGATCGCTCTTGCGGGGGAGCCGTGGTTGCGATAAAAGTCGGCCCAACCCCGGATGGGGCCGACGGCGCGGCGGTGCGCCCAGTCTTGCTCACGGCGAGTGCTGCGTGCCCTGCGGTGCCAAGCGGTACGCGCTGACGGGACAGACCGAGGAAAGGACTCCTCCTATGCGCACGACGGTCGAGGCGCTCGCCGTGCGATTCGGCGGCACAATCGCCTGCGGCGACCCGGCGTTGACGGTCACCGGGGCCGCGGCGATCGACCGGGCCGGACCTGGCGACGTCACGTTTGCGGGCGATCTGGAGAACGTGCGCAAGCTGCGGGCGTGCCGGGCCGGTGCCGCCTTCGTGCCGCGCGACAGGGCGACCGCCGCGCCGTCGGCCTCCCCGGCACGCATTGCCGTCGACGACCCCATGGCGGCGTTTCTGGTGGTGATGGGCGAGTGCATGCCGCGGCGGCCCCGGCCGAAGATCGGCATCTCGCCCGCCGCCCGGGTGAGCGCGACGGCTCGCATCGGCGGCGAAACGAACGTCCATCCCGGGGCGACGATCCTCGACGACGTCGTCATCGGCGAGCACTGCGACATTCATCCCGGCGTGGTGATCGGCGCGGGTTGCCGCGTCGGAAGTCACGTCGCGCTGCATCCCAACGTGGTTTTGTATCACGACTGCCTCGTCGGCGACCGCGTGATCATTCAAGCTTCGGCCGTCATCGGGTCCGACGGCTTCGGCTATCGACAGGCGAACGGGCGGCATGAGCGGATACCGCATTTCGGGATCGTGCGGATCGAGGACGACGTCGAGATCGGCGCCTGCACGACGATCGACCGGTCCGTGCTGGGCGAGACGGTGATCGGCGCGGGCTCCAAAATCGACAACCTGGTGTGTATTGCGCACAACTGCCGGCTGGGCAAGCACAATCTGCTGGTCTCGCAGGTGGGTTTCGCCGGCTCGGTGACGACCGGCGACTACGTGGTGTGTGCGGGGCAGGTCGGCGTGGCCGATCACGTGACCCTGGGCCCGGGAACCGTGCTGGGGGGGCAGGCGGGCGCGCACAAGGATCTGGCCGGCGGCCAGGAGTATCTGGGAGCGCCGGCGCGGCCCATCGCCGAGGCCCGTCGCATCATCATGGCGCAACAGCGGCTGCCGGAGCTGCGGCAGAGAGTCCGCGAGCTGGAAGAACAACTGGAGGAACTTCAGACGCGGATGCGCGGACTCGAGGAGCAGTCGCGTTCCGCGGCGTGAGTGAAGATGACAAGGTGACAAGGTGAGGGGGTGACAAGGTGACCGCTGCCGC
>JAHWKJ010000449.1 GCA_019347905.1 Planctomycetota bacterium | reverse complement strand
GCCTCGCGGCCCGTTGGGCCGCGGCTAAACTTGGGTCAACGCGATTCCATTGCCGCGGTCCCGCGGCCGCATTAGCCTGAAGCCGGACTTTCACCCATGTCCCCGCAGGGTTCATCGCAATGTTGCATCCGCCCCGACGGCTGTCTCTCGTCACAGCCGCCGCCGTCATCGTCATCTCTCTCATGGACACATCCTTTCTGCCCTACGATTTCGAGCGCCCACTCCAGGCCGGCGAGTACGACCGGCCGGCGGGGGCCATCCACCAGAGCCGCTCGGCCGTCATCGCGCAACATGGAATGGTCGCCACCAGCCACCCGCTGGCCGCGCAGGTGGGCCTCGACGTGCTGAAGGCCGGCGGGACCGCGGCCGACGCCGCCATCGCCGCCAATGCCATGCTGGGCGTGGTCGAGCCGATGAGCTGCGGCATCGGCGGCGATTTGTTCGTCATCTACTGGGACGCGAAATCGAAGAAGCTTTACGGCCTCAACGCCAGCGGCCGCAGCCCGGAGGAACTGACGTGCGAGGTGTTCCGCGAGAAGAAGCTCGCTCAGATTCCCACGGAAGGCCCGCTGTCGTGGTCGGTGCCCGGCTGCGTCGACGGCTGGGCCGAACTGCACGAGCGTTTCGGCCGGAACGATTGGCAGACCTTGCTGGAGCCAGCCATCGACTATGCGGAGAACGGGTTTCCCGTCAGCGAGATCATCGCCCGCTCGTGGGCCGGGGCCGAAAAGACGCTGCGGAAGCACCCCGACTCCGCCGCCACGTACCTCGTCGACGGACGCCGCGCCCCCCGCGAAGGCGAGATCTTCAAGAACCCGCGGCTGGCGGCCAGTTACCGGCTGATTGCTAAAGGCGGCCGCGACGAGTTCTATCGCGGCTCCATCGCCGAGGAGATCGTCAGGTTCAGCGAGGATAACGGCGGGTACTTCAAGTTCGGCGATTTCGACGACCACCAATCGGAGTGGGTCGAGCCGGTTTCAACGAACTACCGCGGGTACGACGTGTGGGAGCTCCCGCCCAATGGCCAGGGCATCGCCGCACTCGAAATGCTGAACGTCCTCGAAGGCTACGACCTGATGAGCATGGGCAGAAGCAGCGTCGATTATCTGCACCTGTTCGTGGAAGCCAAGAAGCTGGCGTTCGCCGACCGGGCGAAATTCTACGCCGATCCCGCCTTCGGAAAGCTCCCGATCCAGGAGCTGATCTCCAAACCCTATGCTCTTCGGCAACGAAAGCGAATCAACATGAGCCGCGCCGCCATCGATGTTGAGCCGGGAGACCCGCTGCTGGCCCACGGCGACACGATCTACCTGACGGTGGTCGACAAGGACCGCAACTGCTGCTCGCTCATCCAAAGCATCTTCCACGGCTTCGGCTCGAAGGTCGTTCCCGGCAACGTGGGCTTCGCCCTGCAGAACCGCGGGGCGCTGTTCGCGCTCCACGAAACGCACGCAAACTGCCTGGAGCCGAAGAAGCGGCCGTTCCACACGATCATCCCCGCGATGGTGACGAAGGATGAGAGGCCGTGGTTATGCTTCGGCGTGATGGGCGGCGACATGCAGCCGCAGGGCCACGTGCAGATCCTGGTGAACATGATCGACTTCGGCATGAACGTGCAGGAGGCGGGCGATGCGGCCCGCATCCAGCATTTCGGCTCGGCCACACCCACGGGACAGCCGATGGACGCAGGCGGCGGCGTGGTGGGCGTGGAATCCGCCATCCCCGCCGAAACGGTGCGCGAGCTCATTGCCCGCGGCCACCGCGTGATGTTCGCCCCAGGCTCATTCGGCGGCTATCAGGGCATCTACATCGACTGGGAGAACGGCACCCTCCACGGCGGCACCGAACCGAGAAAAGACGGCGCCGCGGTGGGGTATTGAGGTTGGGGCGTGTCGGCTGGAGGATTCGCGCCGGCGTCCCTATCATTCCAAAAGAGACACGTCGAGGAGACGCGGCATGGTTATTACGCTCGATCCCAAACTGGAAGCCGCGTTGAACGAAGTGGCCCGCGTGCGGGGAATTGCCCCCGACGTCCTGGCTCTCAACGCCCTGCGGGAGCGGTTTCTCGGCTCAGCCGCGCTGCAGCCGCGCGACGAATGGGAGCGAGGTCTGCTCGCCGCGGCGCGGGACTGTGGCGTGTCGCTTCCGGACTCGGCTTTGAGCAGCGAAGCACTGTACGATTAGTGGCCTGCCTGGTCGACACCACCCTCCTGGCTCGCCTGGCGAACGCGACGGACGCTCAGCACGTCATCGCCGCCCAGGCGGTGCTGGAATTGCACCGGCGCGGCGAGGTGCTGCACATCACGCCGCAGGTTCTGATCGAGTTCCGCAACGTCGCCACCCGGCCCGTGGCGGCAAACGGCCTGGGACTTTCGATCGTGGACACAGAGGCTCAAGCCATGACGTTTGAGGCGCGATTCCCATTGCTGGCTGACACGCCGGACGTTTATCCGGCATGGAAGGCTTTGGTGGGCGCTTTGGGTGTCATCGGTAAGCAAGTCCATGATGCCCGCCTGGTGGCAATTTGCCCCGTCCATCGGGTGGCAAGTCTGCTGACGTTCAACATCGCACACTTCAGTCGGATGGCAGGCTATTGGCCGGGTATCATGGTCCTCGATCCTGCCAACGTATGACTGTTCGCGACGAGTCGAACCACACACCGCCCGACCACGCGAGACAGATGGCGCTGATTGCGCTCAAGGGAGGAACGATCACGATGCGTCCGCTCGCGTCGCTTCTCGCGTTCATCACCGTCTCGATGTCGCTCGCCTTCGCTGACGACAACGAACCGGGTCCATTCGCCGAGGCCCGCGAACATCTGCAGAAGGGCCGCTACGCCGAGGCGATTGAAGCCTACGACAAGCTCGCCCAGGCCGGAGCCAACCCCGTGGATCTCTCCCTCGGCAAGTCTCTCGCACACCAGGCCGAGGGCCGCTGGCAGGAAGCGACCGACCTGTTGCTCGCAGCCAGCCGGGCCGAGCCGCGCAGTCCGCTCGTGTGGGCGCGGCTGGCCGAGGTGCAGTTCCGGCAGGGCCGCTTCGACGACGCTGCGAAAGCGGTCGAGCAGGCGCTGAAGCTCGATGGTAAGCAGCCGCTCGCGCGGCTCGTGCAGGCTGATCTCTACGCCGAGGCCGGCCGCATTCAGGAAGCGAACAATGCGTACCGCTGGTTCGTCCGCTACTACAACGCCGAGCAGCCCGAGGACGCCGAGACGCTGCTCGTCGTCGCCCGCGGGGCCGTGCAGTATGCCCGCTGGAACAGTGTCTCGCAGATCTTCAGCTTCGCGGTCAACACGCTGTGCGTCGATGCCCTCAAGGACGACCCCGAAAGCTGGCAGGCGTACCACCTCTCGGGCACGCTGCTGCTGGAGAAGTACAACCGGGCGCAGGCGCTGCCGGAGCTGAAGCAGGCGCTGGCGATCAACCCGCGGGCCGCCGACGTGCTCGTGGCGCTCGGCGAGGCCGCCCTCCAGCAGCATGGCCTCGAAGAGGCCGAGGACTACGCCCAGCAGGCCCTGGCGATCGACGAGCGCCACGCCGCCGCGCTGCGGCTCAAGGCCGACGTAAAGCTCCTGGCCGGCGACGTGAGCGATGCGCTCGCGCTGGCGGAGCAGGCGCTTGCGGTCAATCCGCACGACCAGCGTAGCCTCGCCCGCGCGGCGGCCGCGTATCTCCACATCGACGGCTATCCGCCTGAAGACAGGTTCGAGCTGCTGCTGGCGAACATCGACGCCATCGACCAGTACCAGGCCGAGGATCCCGGGCGATTCGAGAAGCTGGTCGTGGACCTGGCGAAGCGCAACCCGCGGCCGGGCTACTTTCTGGCGGCCTTGGGAGAGTTACTCGAGGTCCGCCGGCAATTCCTGCAGGCGGAGCGCGTGTACCAGCGGGCGGTCGCACTCGTGCCGGAGCTTTCCGAGCCGAAGACCGCCTTGGGCATGCTCTACATGCGGACCGGCAAGACAGCGGAAGCGGAGCAAATCCTCGACGCCGCCTTCAAGGCCGATCCGTATCACATCCGCGTCAGCAACATGCGGAAGGTGCTGAAGCTCCTGGACGGCTACGAAACCATCGAGACCGAGCATTTCGTCATCCGGTTCGACAACGAGTTCGACCGCGTGCTGGCCCGTTACATGGCCGAATATCTCGAGGAGATCTACCCGGAGCTGACTGCCCAGTACGGCTTCGAGCCGCCGGCCCGCACGCAGTTCGAGATCTACAACAAGGCGAAGGGCCTTTCCGCCCACGAATGGTTCAGCGCGCGGATGGTGGGGCTGCCGTGGATTCAGACGGTGGGCGCCTCAACCGGCATGATCGTGGCGCTGGCCTCGCCGACGGCCGCCCCGGAGCCGTTCAACTGGGCGCGGGTTCTCAAGCACGAGTTCGTGCACATCATCACGCTGCAGCAGACGCGGTTCAACATCCCGCACTGGTTCACCGAGGCGCTGGCCGTCACCGCGGAAGGCTACGAGCGGCCGGCGATCTGGAACAAGCTGCTTTTGGATCGCGTGCCGAAGGGCGAGCTGCGGTCGCTGGACGAGCTGAACGACGGCTTCATCCGCCCGCGCTCGCCGCTGGACTGGCAGTTCGCCTACTGCCAGAGCCGTCTGTACGCTCAGTACATGACAGAGAAGTACGGCCCCGAGACCATCCCGAAGCTGCTGGCGGCGTATCGCGAGAACACGCCCACGGAGGAGGCGATCCCCGCGGTGTTCGGCGTCGATGTCGAGACCTTCGAGAAAGGCTACCGCGCGTTTCTTGAAGCAATCGTGGCGGAGCTGAAAGGCGGCGCGGACGCCGCACCCGAGAAGACGCTCGCCGAACTGGAGAAAGCGCACCTGGCCGACCCCGAAGATCCGGCCGCCACGGCTGCATTTGCGCACGAACTCCTCTCCATCCGCCAGCGGGCCAAAGCCCGCGAACTGGCTGAGGCGGCGCTGGAGAAGAACACGAAGGAGCCGCTGGCCGCGATCGTCATCGCTCGGCTGTCGCTGCTGGCCGAAGACACCGCCGCCGCCCTGGATGTGCTGGAACCGGCCCTCGACCGCGAGCAGCCGCACCCGGAGGTCCTGGAACTGCTCGCGAAGCTCAAGATCGTCGACGAGAAGTACGCGGAGGCCGCCGCACTCTACGAACTGGGCCGTGAGAAGTTTCCACACGACGCCGACTGGCTCCGCGGCCTGGCGGCCGTGTATCTGAAGCTGGACGAGACGGGTAAGCTGCGTCCTGTCCTCGAAGAGCTGGCCCGCACCGAGTACGACGACGCCGGCATCCACAAGAAGCTGGCGGCACTGGCACTGGAACGCGGCGACCACACCGCGGCCCTC
>JAHWKJ010000448.1 GCA_019347905.1 Planctomycetota bacterium | reverse complement strand
GAACGCCGCCATCATGGCGATCGACGCGGCCCTTGCCGACGTGCGCGAACACGGCCTGCTGCCCGTCCCCATGCACCTCCGCGACGCCCACTATCCGGGAGCGAAGCGGCTCGGCCACGGCAAAGGCTACGAGTACGCCCACGCCGCACCCGAAGGCTGGGTCGACCAGGACTACCTCGGCGTCGAGCGCACGTACTACCAGCCGGTCGACCGGGGTTTCGAGGCAGAGATCCGCAAGCGGCTCGAAGAACTGCGCTCGCGGCGCGGCGCGGGACGGAAATCGGCCAGCGACTCTCAGTAGGGTGGGCTCCGCCCACCACTCGCATGGGGGTAGCGCGGGCTGCGCCCACCACTCGCAACGCTCAAATGCGGACGGTGGGCGAAGCCCACCCTACAAATCACGCTGTTGTACCCAGCGGTGCAGATCGCGGCGGAGCCACCACAACCGGCCGTAAAGCCGGCGGCAGATTTCGCTGCGCCGGCGCATGCGCTCGCGGCGCTGCATCACGCTCCAAAGGACTGAAGAGCCTGAATCCGAGCGGGCAAGATCGGGCGGGCAGATGCGGTCGAGCTGGAGGTGGAATCCGGATAGCAACGCTGTCCCACCGGCGAACAGTGCGAACCCGAGCCCGCGGAACCACTTCGGCAGATTCGGAGCCGCCGCCAGCATCATGAGGATCGGCCCGCTCGCAATCATCATCCAGATGCCGGTGGCAGCCAGCACAAGATATGCCGTCTTCCCGCCAATTCTGGGCAGTCGAGATTGTGAGATCGCAGTCGTTGCGAGCAGGCTTTGCAGCACAATGAAAAATCCTACAACGCCCACGGCGATCAGCGTGGCGTTCCATGGCCGGACACCAAGAGGAACGGCAACGGACACAGCGACGACGGCAATCGGCCCGAGCAGCCAAGCCGCGCGCACCAGGCAGAGCTTCATGATCGCGCGGTACAGTTCGCGAAAGACGACCGGGAAGACACTGAAGTGCGGAACCAGGGTTCCGCCGCAATTGCGATGGTGAAAGGGCTTCATCTCTCCTGCGAGCGTCAGGATGGCGGCAAATCCGGCACCCATCGCCATCCACAACCCGCGGCGTGGCATCCCGCCGGCCATGCCGACGACCGCGTCGACGATCGCGCCCACGACAATTGCGACGATTCCGGCAGCGACGATCGACGTCAAATAGATCCTCTGGCCGTAGATGAATTCGATGAGTGCCTTTTCGCGCGTTGAGAACCATGGTGCGACCAGCCGCTCAATCCGCCCTTCGTCCGCCCATGGCCGCCCCCCCGTCAGCGATGCGCAGAGGACTCGCTCGGTCGCTTCACTTTCCGCAAGCGGACGTTCTGCGGCATTGAGTGCGGCATTGAGCGCCGCGAAATCAACCCGGCGGCACCCGCGGTCCGGCACCACCTCAGAATCCGACGTCAGAACCGTTGCAGCCAGATCCTCTTCGCAGCACAGCGGTCCGGAAATCTTGGCGCATGCGTGACCCTCTGGACTGATCGCGAACTCAACGACGCGGTACATCCCGAACAGTCGAGTGCGAGCTTTCGGCAGGAACGAGATCAAGAGACAAACGGGCACGATGGCCCACCCCGCGGCAGGCTGCCCGCCCGCGAATCCGCGGACCAGCAGACTGCTGATCCATCCGCTCGGCGTGAGGAGGTAGAGCACATCGGTCGCAGCCTGCCTGAACCAGGCATTTGGCGGTTGGCGCGAGAACCCGACGATCACTAACGCCGCGATCAGCAATGCGGCTGTCGTCGCGGCGTACGGCCATCGCGGCCGGCTGACCAGCACGAGGGTGCTCAAGCAAATGAACAAGAGTGCCTGTAGTGCCGCCAAAGCAAGGGCCAGCAGCCAGGCCACGAGTCCGAAGCCGCTCCACCAGGCATAGAAGCCATACAGTGTGGCAAAGGCGATCCCCACATGGAGAACGACATCAAAAGCAGCTCGGTTCCACAAGGAGCGTGCGAATTGGAGATCGCTGACCGGCAAGTGCGAGAGCACCGCCAGTTCGGATGAAGAGTGCAAGCCTCTCACGAGACCACCTGCCAACGCAAAGACGAACGCTGTGGCGAAGAGCCCCGACGCCGCCAGAAATAAATCGAGCGCACGTCCTTGTGCTGCCAGCCACACGGTGAACAGGACTGTGCCGGCCACAATTATCAACCCGACCGGACGGCCGATCGCTGAATCCTGATGGATGATCTCGGACAGCGATCGCCGCCGCGCGTGACACTCCTTGTCGTAGGCGGCCCGGAGCATGGGCGATGCATCGAGCGCGCTGCGTGCACGCCGTCGCAAGCGACGCGTTACCCGCGAATCGGGTGAGATGAGAGGCGAGGCCATGAGCCGGCTATTCCTCCTGCGCCACCCACCGCCGCAGGTCGCGGCGGAGCCACCAGAGGAGGCCGAAGCGCTGGCGGCAGACGCCGCGGCGCTCGCGGGTGCGCTCCATTTGCTGCCGTGCGATCCATTGCGCCTGGCTCGAGGGCGGCTTCGCGAACGTGAGGTCGACGGGCCGCCGGCGGTCGAGGAGGCCGTAGAACCACCGCAGCAGCAGCGTTCCGCCGACCAGCACCGCCAGAGCCACCGGCCACCAATTCCGCGCAGGTCCGCCCCCCAGCGAGAACAGGAGCACCATCGCGGCGGCCCAGCCGAACAGCACCAGCGCGATCGGCACCAGCGCCAACAGCAACGTCCGCCAGCCGATCAGCGGCAGACGAAACCCGTGCGACAGGTGTGCCACCGCCACCCAGCTCTGGATCAGCGGGACCGCCGCGGCGAATCCGCCCACCAGCAGTGCCGCCACTTCCGGTCGAGCCCCCGCTCCCGTCAGCGCGTAGAGCGTCAGCGCCGCCGCCACCGGCAGCGCGATCAGCGTCCGCAAGAGACACGTCTTGAGCAGCACGTGGTGCATCTCGCCGAACATCGCCGGGAACACCGCGTAATGCGGCAGCCAGGTGCCGCCGCAGTTGCGGCTCAGAAAGCCCGGCCAGGGCCCGGAAAGCACCGCCGGTCCCAAAGTGAACATCGCGAACCATGCGACGATGCCGCGGCCCAGGTCGAAGGCTTCGATGACCGCGATCAAAGGCACCAGCAGCCCCAGCGAGGCGAACAACTGGCTCCAGACAAGCTTCGGACCGGCGAGCAATTCCACGAGCGCGCGTTCCCGCCGCGTCAGCCAGCGACCCACGACGCGTTCGATCCAGCCGTGCCGTGTCCAATCGGGCGGCGTGAGCAGGTTCGCGGCACGCACGCGACGCTCGGCCTCCGCTGCGGCGAGAGTGCTGTCGGCGGCGGTCCACAGCGCGTCCAGTTCGCCGGCGTCGGGCGATACGGCCGGTAGGTCGTGGGCCGGGATTTGCGCGTCTCCGTGCGTTACGTCTTGCACTTCGGCGGCGAGCGGTCCGACGATGCGGGCCGAAGCTTCGCTGTCGGGACGGATCGAGAACTCCGCCACCGCGTACTGCTCGGCCAGCCGCCGCCGCGCCGCCGGCAGCGACACAATCACCAGTGCCGTTGGCGCCAGCGCCCACCACGCCGAGACGTTGCCGGCCAGCCAGCCGCGGCCGAACACGCCGATGATCCAGCCGCCGGGCGTCAGCAGGTATAGGACGTCGGCGACAGGCTTTGGCCGCAACACCTGCGGAAAGATGGCTGCCCCCGCGACCACCATCACCACGCACAGCCCCAAGGCCCCCGCAATGTCGGAGTGCGCCCAGCGCGGACGGGCCGTGAACGCGAGCGTGCCCAGGGAGGCGAGCGTCAGCCACAGGACGAACACCAGCGTCACCGCCAGCACCGCCCCCGGAAGACCCGCCTTGCCGGCCCAGGCCGCATAGCCGAAGAACAGCCCGCCGACATACAGCGCGGCCGTCGAACGCAGGAAGATGTTCTGCCACACCTGCCGGGCAATCTCGGCGTCGGCCGCCGGCAGATGCGACAGCACCGAGAGTGGTTGCGACCGCTGGAGCGAGTTGCGCAAAGCGGCGGCCAGCCCCAGTCCGCCGGCGGTGGCCAGCGTGCCTGCCGCCGCCAATAACAGATCCAGCCCCACCGCCCGTGTGACGGCGTGAATCAGGAACAGCGGATAGATGACGAGCATCAGCGGACCGACAACGAGCGTCGCCAGCACGCCCGCCGCCACCATCGCCCAGTGCGGCCGCCGGGCTTTCACCTCGCGGCGGTACGTCGCCCACAGCACGGGCGACGAGCGCAGCGTGCGCCGGATGTGCTCGCGCAGCCGCTCGGCGATCGGCGTCGCTTCGGCAGTCACCGGGAATCCTCCGCCCGGATCACCGCCTCGTGAAGCTGCTCGAACAATGCTTCCAGCACGCCGCCGGCCGGCTCGCGGACGGCCGAACGCAGCCGCTCGATGGAATCGAACGCCACCACGCGGCCGTCGTGAATGATGCACACGCGGTCGGAGAAGCTTTCAGCCAGCTCCAGAATCTGCGTGGTGTAGAGCACCGTTCGTCCGCGGCGGGTGGCGTCCATCGCGTGCCGGCGGAAGGCCGTCAGTCCGCGGGGATCCATTCCGGAAGCGAACGGCTCGTCGAACATCCACAGTTCCGGATCGACCGCCAGCAGCGCCACGAGCGCCGCCTTGTACGACTGCCCGCGCGAGAGCCTCCCGAAGCGGGCGTCAATCAGCGTGAGCATGTCGAAATCGCGGAGCAGCTCGACGACGCGTTGTTCGATACCCTCGCGCTCGACCTCGTACAACCGCAGGACGAGGCTGATGTGCTCCAGCACGGTCATTTCGCTGTAGACGAAGGGAAAATCCGGCTGGAAGCAGTACCGCTTCCGCAAGTCGAGCCGATCGCGGCGGAACAGTTCGCCGTCGTAATAGATCTCCCCCGCATCGGGTGCGGCGATCGCAGCGAGGGACCGCAGCAGCGTCGTCTTGCCGGCCCCATTCGGCCCCAGCACCGCCACGACCTGTCCCGGGCCAATCTCCAGATCGACTTCGTCGAGCGCGACGACGGAGCGATAGCGTTTGGTGAGGCCGTCGATGGTGATGTGCATGTCGAGTTGATCCGCCGATGTTGACCAGCAGTCAATATGGTGCCACAATTAAATCAACTGGAGAACAATTCCAGGTAGGGTGCGACGCCAGCATGCTTGAATGCGCGTTTTCTGGTCCCCTTGAACCGGGATCCGAATCTGTCGGATGGCGAACCCCAGCCGATGACAGCCTGGGACTGGCTGCAGGACCAACTGTCCAGCCGGTTTTCACGAGCCACGAAGGCGCCGGGAACATATTTGGGGTTCTGGATCGACCCCGACACCAACGAGCGGGTCGAGGACCAGTCGTATAAATG
>JAHWKJ010000034.1 GCA_019347905.1 Planctomycetota bacterium | reverse complement strand
CGCACGGCTCGATGCTATCGAGGCGGAATACCAGCGACTCGTCCGCGGCGACCGCCAGCCGCCGCCGCCGCCTCCGAGCGCCGCCGGACTGGAAACGGAGGTCCGCCGGATCATCGCCGAACTGGATGATCGAGGCCGCTGGGTGAGCACGTTCCGCGACCAGCGTCTGCCCGGCGACCAGAAGTTCCGCCCCGGCGACCGCTACATCGGCAGCGATGTGTTCAGCGCGAACCTGGAAACGCTGAGCAACTACGTGCAGGCGACGCGGCTCGCGCAGTAAAGGGGCGTCGACGTAACCTGCGAGCAACGACACACGTCAGCCCTCAGATCCGTTCTCCCTTCGCCGCGCGGTGGCGAAACGTGAACTACACTTCAACCGGAGCACCCCCTTTGCGAGCCGGGAGCGTCAGCGACCGGAAGAATCGCCAATCGCGGCACGAGGCCGGCCCGCCATGTCCACTGCGACCCTCTCCGCCGAACTTCCCACCCTCGACGAGCTGCCGCTGGTTCCGCTGCGGGGCCTGCTGGCGTATGTGTCGCGGTGCGTGAAACGGGTCGAGGGGCGGTTCTCGGTCGATCTCGACCACCCCGATGCCGACCGCTGTTTGAAGGGCGTCGAAGCGGCCATCCGCATTGCGATGGATTATGCGGCCGGGGTGCGGCTGGAGCGACGCCGTATCGAGGAAGCCGAGGCCGACGCCTGCCAGGCCGTCGTGGTCGCCAGCGAAGCGGCCGCCTGGAACCAGAAAGCGGCTTTTGCGGCCAATGCGGCTTACGCGGCCGTGCATGCCGTCCACTTGGCGCTCGATGCCGAAGATTCGGAACACCCGCGGGTGCTCGCGGAACAGGTGCTGGAAGCGGCGGCGACGGCCGTGGACGCGGCGGTGGCGGCGGACCCCACGACCGGTCCCTCCGCAGCCGAGGACTTCAAGCAGCTTCGCCGGCTGGAGCTGGGCCGCTATCCCGAGCCAGGTCAGGCCATCGAACCGCGGGCGCACGGTCCCTTGGGCCCGTTGTTCCGCGACCGCCGTCAACTGGCAGAGATCAAAGAGCTTTTCGGGCAACTGGGCGCCTGGAAAGCGGATCTCGAACGGACGAAGGAATCGCTCGCCACCGAGCGAGCGGCCTTCGACGACGAGCGGATCGTGCTCAAGCGCCGCATCGCGGAGCTGGAGGGCGAGCGCGAAACTCTCGCCGCCGAGCGCGCCGACTTCGCCCGCCAGGCCGAAAGCCTGGAACAGGCCGCCGCCGAGGTCGAAGCCGAACGACGCGGACTGGCCGAGACGGCATCGGCACTGGACGCCCAGCGCCGCGAGCTTCAGGCCGCCGCCGACGAAATGGCGCTGGAGCGTCGCGAGATCGAAGGGCTGGTGGAGGACCTGGTGCAGGCGATCGCGCGCCGTCCGCGGCTGACCGAGCGCCTCGCAGAAATCGAGCCGGCGCTCGAGAGCTGAGCGATGGACAGGGGCCGCCGAAGCCGACGGAGAGGCGACGGGATCCGGGCTGACCCGCGGGACGCTCTCGTAATAGAATGACTGCGTCCCGATCCGCAGGTTTCAGCGCGAATCCTCATGCAGCGCCGCTTCGTTCAACTCTTACCGCTCGCGCTGGCGGCCGTCTCGATCGCCGGCGAGGCCTTCCCACCCCCGATCGGTAAGGGAAACGCGGGCGTCGCCCGTGCGGCCGACGTTCGCGAGCGGCGGCAGGAACGGCAGCTCGGCCTCATCGAGCAGAAGCGCGAGACAGCCGAACAGCAGTTCGCGCAGGAGCAGGAGGAGATCGCCGCCTGGTGCCAGCAGCAGGGACTGGATTCCGCGGCCGCCGAAGTCCGCGCCGCCGCCGACTCTTCTTCTCCCCCCCTTACCAAGGGGGGGCTGGGGGGGGTCGCCGAGTCCCTCACACTCACGAAACTCCCCGACAAAGTTCAAGTCGCCCCGCCCCTCGACCTCCCCGCCGCCGAACGCGAGTGGCGCATACGGCTGCGGTCCGCGCGCGAGCGACACGCGCGGCGGCTGTATCCGCTCTCGCGCGATCTTCTGTACGCCGACGCGCCCAGCCTCGCCTACCACCTGCTGCACGAGGTCGCCGCCCTCGATCCCGACCACGTCCCCGCCCGGCGCCTCTTGGGCTATGTGAGGCACGAAGACCGCTGGGTCACGCCCTTCGAGGCCCGGCAGCTTCGCACGGGCCACATCGACCAAGAGACCTTCGGCTGGCTCCCCAAGGACCACGTCGCCCGCTACGAACAGGGCTGGCGGTACTACGAACGCTGGATGCCCGCCGCCCAGGAAGCCGCCATCCGCAGCGATTTCCGCCATGCGTGGGAAGTCCGCACCGCTCACTTCCTGGTGAAGACTAACCATTCGCTGGAGCGCGGCGTGGAAGTCGCCCGGCGGCTGGAAGACTACCACCGCTTCTTCATGCACACGTTCGCGGGCTTCTTCAGCACGCCGGAGCAGATCAAGCGGCTCTTCCAGGGCCAGAGCACCGGCCGCCAGCGCGCCGATGTCGAGCGGCAGTACGTCGTGCACTACTACCGCGACCGCGACGAATACAACCGCGTGCTGAAGGAGAAGGTCCCGCAGATCGAGGTCACCAACGGCCTGTACTATCCGCCCGACCGTGTCGCCTACTTCTACCACGATTCGGCCGAGGACAACACACCGACGCTGTATCACGAGGCCTCGCACCAGCTCTTCTACGAAAGCAGCCGCACCGATCGGCTGGTGGGCGACCGCGGCCACTTCTGGATCATCGAGGGCATCGCCTGCTATCTCGAATCGTACGCCGAGAAAGAAGGCCGCATCTCGGTGGGTGATCCGCGCTTCATCCGCTTCTACTGGGCGCGGCGGCGGCTGTTGGACGAGAGCTACCACGTGCCGCTCGAAGCCTTCGGCGGGATGAGCATGCGCGAGTTCCAGTCTGCGGACGTGCCGGAGCTGCAGCGCCGCTACAGCCAGGCCTCGGGCATGGCCCACTTCTTCATGCACCACGACGGCGGCCGCTACCGCGATGGGCTCATCGAGCACCTCTCGCAGATCTACCGCGGCGACCCCCTGCGGCCGGTCGCGACGCTCGCCGAACTGACTGGCGTGCCCGCCGCGGAACTCGACGTCCAGTACCGGCAGCACATCGAGGCGATGGAACAGGCGGTGCAATCGCAACGTTGAGGCGCGTCGGGCCGGCATGCCGCTCGCGAATTCGTTCGGCGTATCCTTTCAGGGCTGGTTTGCTGGAAAAACTGCACAAATCGGTACTTTGTGCGAAGTATACTTTACACGACTTGCCAGTTCGGCCGCGCGTGAGCGTGGTCGAATCATTTCCCGCCGCACAGCCGCTCGAAGCGCTCCCAAGCCTCGTCCCACGCGGCGGCGTCGGCCGGCTCGTAGCGCGCAAGCTCGCTGGAGTTGCGGACGACTTCGCGGATCTCGGCCAGCGTCGCGAGCTCGCCGGCGGTGCGGGCCTGGACCAGCACGTTGCCCAGCACGGTCGCTTCGACCGGGCCGGCGACGACCGGCCGGCCGCAGGCGTTGGCGGCGAACTGGTTCAGAAGCTCGTTCTGCGTGCCCCCGCCCACGATGTGGATCGTCTCGACCCGCGTGCTTGAGAGTTCTTCCAGCCAGCCGAGCACGCGGCGGTACTTGAGCGCCAGGCTCTCCAGTGCGCAGCGCACGAACTGCCCCTCGTCCTCCGGTGCCGGCTGGCCGCTCGCGCGGCACCACTCACTAATCGCGGCCGGCATGTCTTCGGGGTTCAGAAATGACGGATCGTCCGGATCGACGAGCGAGCGGAAAGGCACCGCCGCGGACGCCCGCTGCGTCAGCTCGGCGTAATCAATTGCCCCGCCGCGGCGCTCGAACGACCGCCGGCACTCCTGCACCAGCCACAGTCCCATGATGTTCTTGAGGAGCCGCCACGTGCCGTCGAGGCCGCCCTCGTTGGTCACGTTCCGCGCAAGCGCCTGCGGCGTAACGACGGCCCGCGGGACCTCCAGCCCCATCAGCGACCACGTGCCCGAGCTGATGTACGCCCAGTCGGGGCGGCCGGTGCTCAGCGTGGGTACCGCGGCGACGGCGGCGGCCGTGTCGTGCGTGGCCGGGGCCGTCACATCGATCCGCGCGAGGCCCGTGCTCTTTGCCACGTCCTCCCGCAAAGGGCCGAGCTTCGTCCCCGGCTCGACCACCTGCGGAAACACGTGCGTCGGAAGCTGGAGCTTCTTGAGCAGCTCGTACGCCCACTCGCGCTGCGTCGCGCTGTAGCACTGCGTCGTCGTGGCGTTGGTGAACTCGACCACGCGGCTGCCGCACAGGCACCAGTGGAAGAAATCGGGCATCAAAAGCAGCCGGTCGGCCGCCGCGAACAGTTCCGGATCGCGCTCGTGCGCCGCCAGAAGCTGATACAGCGTGTTGATCTCCATGAACTGCAGGCCGGTGGCCGCGAAAATCTCCTGCCGCGGCACCCGGTGAAACGCATCGGCCATGCGCCCGCGGGTGCGCCCGTCGCGATAGTGCCAGGGCAGCCCCAGCAGCTCATCGCGGGCCGACATCAGCACGTAATCGACGCCCCACGTATCGACGCCCACGGAAGCGACTTGAGCGCCAAACCGACCCGCCGCCTGCGCCAGTCCGTCGCGAATCCCATCCCACAGCCCCAGCACATTCCAGCGCATGGTGCCGCCGATCACCACCGGCCCATTCGGAAACCGCCGCAACTCCTCCAGCCGCACGCGTCGGCCATCAAATAACCCGGCCATCACGCGGCCGCTTTCGGCCCCGATATCAACCCCGAGAAAACAGCGTTCTGGCATGGTGGACTCCGCAGTTGCGCGAGGCGGACGCAAATTGCACTTCGCCGGCCCGCTTTCGGTCCGCGCCGTCGCCACGCAGTCTCACTCGCGCCATCCGGAAGGTGGTCCGAGAGCGGTCCAGTCTGACATGGCCGGGACGGCGCGGCAATTGACATCGAACGCCGACACGTGTGAAATCGGCACGGAGAGTCCCTTCACGATCCCTCTGCGAGAGGAGCCGCGTATGTTGTCTCCATTACTGACATGGGTGCATGCGGCCTGTCCGTCCGAGGCTGTGCAGCGCGATATCCTGGCGCAGGCACGTGCCGCCGACGAACAAAAGCGCGACTGCCACTTCGCCATCGGTGGGAAGCTCACCCGCTCGCGCCAGGCGTACCTCGTTCACAGCGTTGGCGGCGAGACCTTCGTGTTTAACCTGACGAAGAATCAGGCGAAGGTTCTGGGCGTCGATGGCGCAAGCATGAATGCGGTGCTGGACGGTCCCCGGGAAGCGCCGCATGGCCAACTGCCCATTCACTTGGAACATGCCGAGATCGACCGATCCGACCGCTTGAATCCGTCCGCGCCGATCGCAGGCCGCTGCACCTATCGGACCGAGGGTCCGTGGCCGCAAGACATTTGCCTGCAGCTTGTCCTGGTGGTGCGATCGGCGAAGCAGCCCGATGCGACGCGGCGGTTGGCGCTGTATTGCTACCCGCCGATGCTCCCGCCGTCCGAGACGCTGCCGTTCGAGTTCTCGCCGTTGAGCAGGCCGGACGGCGACGACCCGCTGGCACGTCCCGAGACGGCCGCGGCATTCCTTCGCTTTTGCACCAGGCCCGATCCTAACCGCGGCAAAGAAGCGGTGCCGTTGAGCAATGCGCACGGAATCCTGGTGACGTTGCGATAGGCGGCGCCTTCTGTCGCTTACGCGGCCCCAATGGCAGCGTAGACCTTGCCATTCTTCGTCAGCCAGTCGACATCGCCCTGGTCAGCATGTTCCTTGATCTCCCGCAGGAGCTGAATCGTTTCCGATTCGTAGCACGGCTCGCTCGGATCATCGGCCGGGACGACCATCTCGACCTCGACGGCGACCACGTACTTCTCGCTGTGAATCAGCCGCGTCCGCTTGATTCGCTTTCCCGGAATACGCATGGCTAACCCCTGTCGTAGAAGTGAACGGTGACCAGCTTGGCGACGCCGCTTTGTCGCAGATGGGACCAGACAATGGACGCCTGCCGCTTGGGGTCTGCAAAACGGACGTGGGCGATCATTCGCGCGTCAGTGGCGCTCCTCTGTGGCGTCGCGGCTCAATACCAGCAGCGTCTCCAAATGCACCTGTACGCAGTCGGCGAGGGCCTGCACGTTGTAGCCGCCTTCGAGAAGGCTGACGAGGCGGCCGGCGGCGTGGGTGGCGGCGACGGCGTGCACCATACCGGTCAGCTCGATGAAGTCCTCTGTTTCGAGGCCGAGGGAGCCGATGGGGTCGGCGTGGTGGGCGTCGAAGCCGGCGCTCACGAGGACCAGCTCCGGCCGCGAACGTTCGGCCGCCCGCTCCAGGAGGTTCTGGAACTGCCGAAGGTAACTCGCGCGGGAGGTGCCGAAGGAGAGCGGGAGGTTGTAGTTCGCGCCCAAGCCGGGGCCGCGGCCGGTTTCGTTCGCGGGGCCGGTGCCGGGGTAGAAGGGATAGCGGTGGGCCGAGAGGAAATGGACCGTGCCGTCGCTGTAGAACGTGTCCTGCGTGCCGTTGCCGTGGTGCACGTCCCAATCGACGATTAACACGCGGGAGAGGCCGAGGGCGTCGCGGGCGTGGCGGGCGGCGACGGCGATGCTGTTGAACAGGCAGAAGCCCATCGCCCGGTCCGAGAGCGCATGGTGTCCCGGCGGACGCACGAGGCAGATGGCGACGCGGTGCGGACCGGCGATCACCTGTTCGACGGCGGCGACCGCCGCGCCGGCGGCGTCCACGGCCACGTCGTACGAGTGGTCGGAGACGACGGTGTCGATATCGGGGCGTCCGCCGCCGGCCAGCGACATCTCGGCCATGGCCTCGATGTAGTCCGGATTGTGGACCCGCTGAAGCTGCTCTTTTGTGGCTGGGCGGATTTCGCCCGGCTCAAAGCGTGCGCCCAGTCCGCTTTCGGCGAGCCGGGCGTGAACGGCCTGCAAACGCGCGGCCGACTCGGGGTGCGTGCCCGTCTCGTGTTCGAGAAACCGCGAGTCCGTGTACAAGAGGGCCATGCCGCCTCCCGGTCCGTCCGGGAGGATAACGGGCGGTGCGGTTCTCGTCGAGCGGCGCGAAAGCCTGATAGCCCGCTGTGCCAGCAAGGGTCGCCCCGCGGCTCACATGAATGGCCCGGCGGGTGCGTCGCACCATTCCGGGGCATCGCGGGTTGTGCCACCGCGCTGACTCGACGCTTGGACGCCATGTGTTCCTGGGCATGACCCTGCTGGCTTTCCCTGCCCCGGCCACCCCACCCCTGAAGACGGCCGCTCAGTCCGAGGCGTGCCGTCGCATGTACCAGCCGAGCACGACCACGGCGAGGGCCAGTTGCAGGTAGTTGAAGACCGTGGCGGTGCGCCACAAGTCGATGGCCGACTCCACAATACCACTGAAGAACTGGTCCATTGCAGGGGACTCCGGCTGGTTGCGGATCTGGGTACTTGGAATGGCTGGCAGAACGCAGGGGCGACACCGGCTGTTCCCGCCGCGTTGGCCGGCCGCAGCACTCCAATCGGAAACGTAGCACGCGTTGTCGCCGGTGCCGCCGGATTCGCCGCTCACGGCAGCGATTTTTCGAGCCGCTCGCGCAGGTTGTAGAGCGTAAGCCGTGCGGCCTCGATCTGCCGGTTCCGCCGGGCCGCCTCGGCATCGCGTTCCGCCGGCAGCACGATGCGAGACGTTGCGATCCGCATCCGCCGGCCGAAGAGCCGGCCGCGCAGGGCCGTGGCAATCCACACCACGCCGTCGAGTTCCGCGGGCGCGTCGGGACCGAGGTGGCCGGTGACGGCGGCGGCGACATGAGCTTCGGGAGTCCGCCGTAAGACGCCACGCACCATCTGCTCGGCGACCTGTGAGCTGACGGGGCCGGGGTCGTCGAGCACGTCGCGTCCCACGCCGAGCCACCGCGCCTTGCTGTCGAGCCGGTACACCACGGCCGACCCACAATGCACCGCCGAGACGCCGGGAATCCGCGCGAGCGTCGCCGAGACCAGCCCCCCGGTGCAGCTTTCGGCGAAGACGGCCTTCAGGCCCAGCGACTCGAGCCGTTCGGCCAGCTTGCGTGCTTCGGCGATCAGCCCCGCATCGCGCGCTGTCACCGATACCGCCTCGCGCGTGTGTGAGTCTCGAAAGTCGGTAGTGTGGATTTCAATCCACACGCCTCGCGCACGCCGCGTCAGCGCAGCGGCGGACCTGTCGGACTGAGGACCAACTGGTCGCGCGGAAAGGCCACCGTGATTCGTTCCTGATCGCGGTTCGCAAATACTTGGAAGAACATCAGCGTCGACTCCGCCCCGGAGGCCTTGTGCACGACTTTGCCCGTGCGGGTGTCAAGCACCAGTGCCTCCGAGTGGTTGCGGTTGAACAGTGCCCGGCCGCGCTGCTGGGCCTGCTGATACATCTGCACCGACAGCACCAGCACCGGCAGGTCGAACGGCTGCGCGAGGTGAAGCCACATCGGCTGGGCAAGCTCGCTGCGCCACAGCATTTTGCCGGTGCGGCGGTCGAGGGCCACCACCGGGCCGTTGACCAGCGGCCGCCCGGGACCACCGCCCACAGGCCGCACAATGGCGCCGCCCAGCGCCGCGGCAGGCGCGCGGCGGGCGTCGTATGACAAGACCAGCAGCCGCCCGCCGCCGGAGACGACATGAAGATCGGCACCGATGTCGTCCGGGCTCAAGCGGGCCTCGGTCAGTCGCCGGCCATCGTCGAGCGACATCAGCGTGAGCCGTCCATCCGGCTCGACGACGGCCGCCTCCGCGTCATCGAGCAGTGAGATGTGTGAGTTGGCGGCGAACGGCTGCTGCCAAGCCGTCGAACCGTCGAGAGGGTCGATCAGCGCCAGTCTCCGCCGGCCGTCGAACGTCTCCCACGCCACGATCCGGCGGCCGAACGTCTGTACGCGGTCGGCCGCTGGCGGCAGGAGGCGCGTCCCGAGTTCGGCTCCGTTCACGGCGCTGAGAACCTGCGCGTGGTTCGAGTCCGGCGCGGCGACGAGGAGCACTTCGCGATCTCCCACAATGTCGCTGCCGCGGGGCACATTCGCGCGCTGCCACAGGATCGTTCCAGTAAGCGGTTCGGCCGCGAACAGCGTGGTGCCGACCTGATAGATGATGGCTTCGTCAGTCACGGCGCCCAACTGGCCGAGCGGCCGGCCTTTGCTGTCGGTGAGGCGTCCGCCGGGCACGGCCCCCATGATGATCACGTTGCGCGCCAGCCGCGGCGAGTCGGGGACGGGCGGGGAATCGTCGAGCCGGCGGTTCCACAACGTCTCGGGCGTGCCGACCGTGAGGCCGTCGAGGACGAACACATCGTGGCCGATGGTCGCCGCCAGCAGATGCCCGCGGCCGAGGACGGAAGACTTTTGGGGCGCATTGACGATGGTCAGGCTGCGGGAGGGATCGAGTCCGGTGTTGACGATCTTCCATTCCGTATCGCCGCCGGACTCGCGGGCGGTGAGATACTGGTGCCGCTGATCGACCGAAAACTGCCAGCCGCGCCAAGGCCCGCGCCGGCCGACGAATTCCACAGGAACGTTCGCCAGCGTCGGAGTCGCGAAACGGTTCCTGTTCTCGGCGCTGGGGACCAGCTCGCGCTCGGGCCACGGGGCGGCGGCGGCGAGCGCGTCGAGCACTGCCGGCTCCTGCTTCCAGCGGGCGGCGAGTTCGCGACCGGTGAGGCCCTCGAGCGCGATCAGGTCCGGCCATTTCGCTTCCAGTTCTGCCAGCAGTGGCATCGCTTCACGCTCGCGGTGCCGGTCGATCCACAGCCGCGCGAGGCGGGCCGTCGCTTCCGCGGCTGTGTGCTCATCGTCCGATTCGCGAAGCCGGCCCAGCACGAGTTCCAGGGCCAAGGGTTCGCGGGCGGCGTCGATTCTCTCGGCCAGCGCGCGGCGCGCTTCGTCGGCCGCCGGAAAATCGGCGAACCAGCGCAGGAAGTTCACCAGTGCTTCAGGCGAGTTGTCACCGACGGCGGCGTTCAGTCGCTCGCGCACTGACTGCTCCATCTGCGGGCGGGTGGCTGGTGCAGCATCGTGGTACAGCGACCACAGCCGCGGCCGCACCCAGCGGTCGGCGCGCACCTGCAGTGAGCCATCCACAGTCAGCAGCGGGAGATCGCCCGACTGCGCGGTCAGCTTCATGTATTCGGCGAAGGCGGCCTCGCGGTCGCCGATCTGTTCCAGGCCCTCCGCCATCAGCCGCAGGTACCGCGCGCGCTGCTCGTCGTCAGAGAGCAGCCGATCGATCTCGGCGGTGTGGCGGCGGTAGCGGGCGAAATCGCGTCGGAGACCTTCGAGCAGCGCCTCGGCCATCACGGCGCGCGTGCGCGGCGAGTCGCTATGTGCGAGCGAACTCCGCAGGTCGTCCAGTCCGCGGTCGTCCCCTTCGTGCAGCCGCAGTTCGCCGCGCAGTGCGAGCGCCGAGGGATCGTCGGCGTCGTTCGCGAGTGTTTCGGCGATGCGGCGGTGGAGCGATTCGCGGTCTTCGAACGCGGAAATCTCCAGCGCCGACTGCGAAATGATCCGCCCGCCGGCCGCGACGAGATTGCCCGCCACGCGGCCGTCGCTCGACTTCGACCGCGCCAGCAGCCGTCCGTCGCTCAGCCGGATCGTGACCAGTTCGCCCGCTTCGGTCGGCAGGTGATACGCGTCGCCGCAGCGCACGCCGCGGCCGGAGGGCATGGCGACGGGCACGGGCTGTTTCCAGGCGGGTTGTCCGTCGTCCAGGCGCACCGCTTCCACCTGAGAGCGTCCGACGATGACGACGCGGCCCTCACCGGCCGCCGCCACGTACAGGCCCTGTCCGCGGGGGCGGATCCACGCCGGCGAGCCGTCGACGAGGTTGAGGCAGTGCAGTTCACCCGAGTCGCGCGGGGTGAGGATGACGCGGCCGTCGGCGATCAGCGGGACGGAGTCGACCCAGCGGTCTTCGTCGTCGAAGTCCACGCCGCCGTAGCGCTGCCGAAGCTGCGCGACCATCATGGCCTGCCGATTGTTCACCGGGTCGGGTTTGGGCGTGCTGTACCGGTAGCCCCACAGCAGCGTGCGCGTCGAAAGATCGACGGCGACGACCGCGCCGGCCATGGTGGGACATACGAGCACGCCGTCGTCATAGGCGGGGGACAATCCCGCCATTCGCCGCAGGGGATTCCGCACCAGCGATTCCGACGGGTACAACAGCCGCTGCTCCCAGACGACGGCCGGCGCTGCGTGGCGGCCACCCTCGCTGGCGCTTCGGGTCGGTGTGGCGGACACTAACCCGAAGCGCGAGCGAGGGCCTTGAGTGTCTTCTTCGAGCACGATCAGCCGGATTTCGCCGGCGGTCTCGGCCAGGCAGTAAAGCTGCTTTCCCAGCACCATGGGGGGGCCGAGGAAGAAGGTGCCCGCGAGCGGCAGCTCGGGCCCGTTGCCGCTTTCGCCTCCCACGATCCAGCGAAAGTAGCCGCTCCCCAGGTCATAGGCCGCCAGATTGTTCGCCGGCTTGGGCGCCAAGTGCTGCGGCCCCTGCCGGCCCGTCGTCGTGTACGGCCCCAGGAAGCCCGTGTCCTCGACGGCGTACACGTTGCGGCCGTCGGAGCTGAGCGTGCCTGAGGTGAGGTCGCGCCACGCCCGCTGATTGAGCAGCGCCTCGCGCGCGGGCTCCTGTTCCATGCCAAAATGGTTCTGCGGCGGAACGATGTTCAAGTCCTTGAGGATGACCTCGCGGAATGAGGCATCGTCGTTGATGACGGTCCACAGCGTCTCGCCGCTCTTTGCCGACACCGCCCGCACATCGGCAGGGGTCCGCACCAGGACGGTGTCGCCCACCACGAGCGGCATTCCGGCCGGAATCGTCAGGAAATCGCCGGCCTCGCGGTGCCGCTGCTGGAGGGCTTTCACCTCGGCTCTCACGCGCTCGGCCTCGGCGTCCGTGTAGCGCGTGGGCGGGCCATGCAAATCCGCGGGGCCGGGAATCAGCGACGCCTCCCACGAGGTCTGCCACACCGGTGCGGCCGGCGCGGCCGACGCCGTGCGTGAGGGGTTGCCGCGAAACATCGTCCACCGCAGTTCCGGCGGCGCGGCTGGTTCGCTGGCCTTGCCGGTGATCGTGGCCAGCCAGCCGGAGGCGTCGGCGTCCTCAGTGAAGAACTCGACGCGGCGGCCGGCGATGGTCAGCGGCTGCACGGAGTGCGAACGCTTCAGCTCAATCAGCACTTCGGCGGCCTTCTCGGGCATGCCGGCGCGCTGCCACGCCACAGCCGTTCTCAGCGACAGGAGCGGCTCAGCGAGGCCGGTGCCTTTGCCGACACCCCCCCTGGCCCCCCCTTGGTAAGGGGGGGAATGGGGGGGTCGTTCGCGGCGCAGGCGATCGAGCCGCAACGCCGCGGCGAGCGGCTCCGACCGGTCGAGGTGCCACGTTCCCAGCAGATACAGCGCTTCGGCCCCGGCCGGGGTGTGGAAGAACCGGCGCGAGACTTCCTGCAGCTTCGCGACGCTGTCCTCGGCGAGAGCTTCGTCGAGCAGCGCACGGGCGATGCCGCCGTATTGCGTTTCGTACTGGCGGCGGCCTTCCTCCGGGAGTCTGCCGATGAACCGCTGGGCCTCGGCCTTCAGGCTGACGTAGCGCGAGCCGTCTTCGGCCTCGGGCTGGTAGAAAGCGTCTTCATCGCCGTCGAGGAGATGCTGCAGGCGGGCGATCGCGGCCGCGTAGTGCCCGTCTTCGAGGAGCGTCGCGGCATCGCGAAGCTGGCGCGCCATCTGGCGGTCGGTGGCGAACAGCCTGCCGTCGGGAGGCTGACCGGGCCGGTCCGGCTCGACCTCGATCATCCGCCGCAGGGGTTGTGCACCGGCCGGCGTCGAGACCAGCACGAGCAGGCTGGCGGCCGCCAATGCCCGCAGGACGATCGAGAGCTGGCGAGTGGCTGCTGTGGGCATCAAGCTCCTCCCCGACCGATGCGGATCTCATCTGCCGCCTGCCGTTCCCGCCGGCCTCGAGCTTCGAGGATAGCGAAATATGGGCGGGATTACGATGTGCGTCCGTGCGGGGACACGCGGGTCCTCGCTGGCGCTTCGGGTTAGTGCCCGCCACACCAACCCGAAGCGCCAGCGAGGGCACCCGCCGATGCCGCCCGGCCTTGCCATGCGGGCGAAACCGATCTATCCTTCCCTCCGTTCCATCGGGAACGCGGCAGGATGCCATCGCAATCCGCAGGCATGGAGGCTTGCTCATGAACGCTTTGCGCGTGTTTCGCGGCACGGACAGCGACGATCCGCACACGGACGATGCCGGGCCGGTGGTGATTCCCTTCGGTGGCCGTTTCGAGCGGCGGCAGGGGGTCGATCCCGTGCTGCGGGCGCGGCTGCTTCACGACAACCGCCTGTGTCCCACGTGCCATCATCCGGTCGTCGAGCCGCTGGAGCTCAACGACGGCCTGATGAGCCGCAACCGCCGTCCGGTTCCCGGCACCGGCACGCTGGTGGGCTTCCACTGCCGCGGCTGCGACCGCGAGTGGCCCGCGTAGGGCTAGGTCGTCGTACGGCGGCGGATAACCGGCGCAGCCGCCGGCTCGATGTGCACGTTGACGCACGCGGGCTGGCCGCTGGCGAACGCGCGCTCCAACGCCGGCGCCAGCTCGCTGCGCTGCGTCACGCGTTCGCCCCAGCCGCCAAGCGCGCAGACGACTTCGTCATAGCGCGTGGACAACAGGTCGCAGCCGATGAGGCGGTCGTCGCCGTAGTCGTGAAGCTGGATCTGCCGCTCGGCGTTCCAGCAGGCGTCGTTGCCGACGAGCGCCACAAACGGCAGCCCATAGCGCACGGCCGTGTCGAACTCCAGCGCGTGAAAGCCGAACGTGCCGTCGCCCAGCGTCACGAGGAGGCGGGCTTCCGGGAACGCCAGTCGGGCGGCGAGCGCGAACGGGACCGATCCGCCGATCGAACCGCTGGGGCCGTTGATCACCCGCTCTGTCGCGGAAACGATCGCCTGCGCCCACTGACCGAACTCGCCGCCGTCGGAAACGAACACCGTCTCGGCCTCGCCGTCGCCGCGAAGCGCGTCGCGGGCGATGCGGCAGACCTCCGCCGGATGTAAAGGCCCATCGGCGCGACTCGCGAGAGACTCCCACTCCGCCGGTCGATACGCCACAGCCGCGGCTACTTCGTCGCACCAGTCGCGGCGCTGCCACTGGCGCGCGGCGGCGCGGTCGCACAGGCGTTCCAGCGCCGGCAGTGTGTCGGCAGGCTCAGCGATGAGCAGCCGCTGCGCATCGCCGATGTTGCGGGCCATCTCTTCGAGGATCCGCGTTTCCGGATCGACGGCGATGAACCGGCAGTCCGCCGCGAACGCCGGCGCTCCGCCGAACCGCAGGCTGAAATCGAGCCGCTTGCCCAGCAGCACGACCAGATCCGCCTGCGGCAGAATTTCGGCGATCGCACCGAGCGATGGGTCGTTGATCCCCCGCGGGCTTTCCATGCCGAAGGCGGGAATGTGTGTCACTTCCTGCAAGCGCGCGAGCAATTCGCGCCCGCCGGGACGACAGACGTGTGGCCCGCCCAGCACGAGCGGCCGCTCGGCCTTTGCCAGTGTGTCAAGAATGTCCTCGGCCGTGCGAGCATCGAGGAGACTGAGCAGCGGTTCGAAGTCGTCGGGCTGTGCGACTGCTCCGCGCCGCGACTGGAGCCGGTTTTCCAACAACTCTCCCGGCACCGCGAGATGCACCGGCCCCGGCCGGCGTGAACGTGCCGTCCGCAACGCTCGTGCAATGTCGTGACCGATCTGCTGTGCCTCCGCGACTGCGAACGACAACCGCGTCACGGGGCCGGCCATTTGGGCCTGCGGCATCGCCTGGAACGCCCCGCGGCCGACGCCGTCCAGCGGTGCGCTGCCCGAGATCAGCACCAGCGGCGACTCCGCCTGCTCGGCCACGTACAGGGCGGAGAGCGCATTGGCGAAGCCGGGACCGGCGGTGACGAGGGCCACGCCCGGCCGCCCCGTCAGCCGGCCCCACGCGTCGGCCATGTGAACGGCCGCGGCCTCATGCCGGGTATGCACGATCTCCAGCCCCGCCGTCAGGCAGGCGTCGAAGATGGGCATGATCTGATTGCCGGAGAGCGCGAACACGCGCTCGATGCCGGCGGCCAGCAGCGTCTCGACCAGCACATCGGCGGCACGGGGGTGGGGCATTGAGGAAGATCCGTGTGCGTTGTGGAGCGGCGCGGTGTCAATTCGTGGACCAGCGCGCAGCGGTCTGTTAGGTTAACGACAATGGCGCTCGAAGTCCCAAGGCACGGGCGTCAGGCCACGGTACAGACCTCCGCAAGCACTCCGCCCCGACAGGGGCAAAACTCAATAGCCCAGGGCAACGCCTTGGGGGATGAGGCAGTAGGGCGACGAAAGCCCTGAAAGGGCGAAACAAACCCTCCACTCGGTTTCGCCCTTTCAGGCCTTTCAGGGCTGACGTGTTTCCATGGCTCGTCCCCCCCAGGGCGTTGCCCTGGGCTGTCGAGTTTGGCCCCGTTGGGGCGAATCGACTGGGGCCAACAATCCTGCCATCGATGAGATAAGATCTGCAAATGTCCGCCCCCATCGACTGTCGCCACACCGCGTCACCGCTCGCCGACCTGCACCGCCGCACGTTTCTCGGGACCGCGACGGCCGGTCTCGGCGGGGCCTTGTTGGCTGCGCTGTGCGATCCGCACGCGTCCGCGGCCGATGAATCCGCGGCAAACGCGGCGGTCGCTCCCGATACCGACCGCTGGCTGGGCGTCGTGCGGCCGCTGCATCATGCGGCACGGGCGAAGCGGGTCATCTACCTGTGCATGGCCGGCGGTCCCTCGCATCTTGAGAGCTTCGACGACAAGCCGAAGCTCGCCGAGATGCACGGCCAGCCCATGCCCGCCTCGTACACCGAGGGCAAGCCCATCGCCCAGCTTCAGGGCCGGCAGCTCAACTGTTTTGCCCCGCAGCACGCCTTCAAGACTTTCGGCGAAGCGGGACAACGCGTCGCCGAGATCTTCCCGCACATCGGTGCCGTCGCCGATTCGATCTGCATCATCAACTCGATGCAGACCGAGGCGATCAATCACGACCCGGCCCACACGTTCATGAACACCGGCACGACTATCGCCGGCCGCCCGGCCATGGGCGCGTGGATCAATTACGGGCTGGGCAGCGAAAGCGACAGCCTGCCTGGGTTCGTCGTGCTTACGTCCATCGGCAAGTTCGGACAGGCCCAGCCCATCGCCGCCCGGCAGTGGCACAGCGGCTTTCTGCCCAGCCGCTTTCAGGGCGTCGAATTCCGTTCCACCGGCGATCCCGTCCTGTACGTGGGGAATCCGCGGGGCGTGGACCGGCAGCGGCAGCGCGACGTGATCGACGCCGTGCAGAAGCTGAACTCTCTCCAGGACCAGCTAGTGCACGACCCCGAAATCGCCACCCGCATCAGCGCCTACGAAACCGCCTTCCGCATGCAGCAGAGCGTGCCGGAACTTGTCGACCTGAAGGGCGAGCCGAAGCACGTGCTCGACATGTACGGCACCGAGGGCGGCGACGGCTCGTTCGCGGCCAACTGCCTCTTGGGGCGGCGGCTGGTCGAGCGCGGCGTGCGGTTCGTGCAGCTTTATCACCGCGGCTGGGACCATCACGGCGGCGTCAAGAGCGCGATGCAGAACACCGCCGGGGAGGTCGATCGCGCGTCGGCGGCGCTCCTCAAAGACCTCCAGCAGCGCGACATGCTGAAGGACACGCTGGTCGTGTGGGGCGGCGACTTCGGCCGCACGCCCATGGCCCAGGGCAACGGCCGCGACCACCACATTCGCGGTTTTTCGCTGTGGATGGCCGGCGGCGGCATCAAGGGCGGCATCACCTGGGGCAAGACCGACGAGCTGGGTTATGAAGCCGTGGAGAACATCGTGCACGTCAACGATTTCCACGCCACCATCCTGCACCTGCTGGGGATCGATCACCGCCGCCTGACGTTCCGCTTCCAGGGCCGCGACTTCCGCCTGACCGACGTCGCCGGGCACATCGTGAAGGACATTCTCGCGTGACGTGAGGAGGCCATTCGCCATGCGAACTCTCGTCAGCCTGCTGCTCGCGGGGGCGCTATTCCCCGGCTCTCTGCCGGCCGGTGAGATTCACGATGCGATTGTGGACGGAAAGCTCGACGCGGTAAAGACGCTGCTCGACGGCAACAAGAAGCTCCTCGAAGCGGCCGACGAAAACAGCCTGCGGCCGCTGCACTATGCGGCGTTTCTGGGCCGGAACGACATTGCCCGGCTCCTCATCGACCGCAAGGCGGACCTGAAGGCTGCGACGAAGGCCGGCTACTCGCCGCTGCACCTGGCGGCGATGCAGGGTCACGCCGAAGTGGCCGCGATGCTGATCGCCGCCAAGGCCCCGCTCGAAGCCCGCGACGGCAAAGAGTACGCGCCGCTGCATCACGCCGCCGACGGCCGCCATCTCGAGATTGTCGAGGCGCTGCTCAAGGCGCAGGCCAAGGTCGACGCCCGCAGCGATCTGGAACAGACGCCGCTGCACTTCGCCGCCTTCAACGGCTACGCCGACGTGGCGAAGACGCTGATCGCGGCCGGCGCCGACGTGAAGCTGGCCGACAAGTCCGGCCACACGCCGCTGCACATGGCCGCCTACAACGACAACCGCCAATCGGCCGAACTGCTGCTGGGGCACAAGGCCGACGTCAACGCGCGGCCGAAAGACGAATCGCCGCTGCACCTGGCCGCGCGGCAGGGCTCGCGAGAGGTGCTCGACGTACTGCTCGCACACAAAGCCGATGTGACTGTGCGGGACGCCGCCGGCTGCACGCCATTGCATGCCGCGGCGCTGTCCGGCGAAGCGAAGATCGTCGAACGGCTGCTGGAGCGAGGGGCCGACGTGAACGCCGTCTGCACCGACGGCTCCACGCCGCTGCACATCGCCGCCCGCCGTGGCCACACCGATGCCGCCGCCGCGCTCATTGCTGGGAAGGCCGACGTGAACACCAAGGACAAAGCGGGCAAGACGCCGCTCGCCTGGGCCCGCGAGCGGCAGCACGAGGAGACGATCGAGCTGCTCCGCAAGCACCGAGCGCAAGCATCTCCCTGCCGATTCGATGATCAGAAGAATTGAACAGGAGACAACGGAGATAACGGAGAAAGCCAGGTTCGAAGGAGGCTTGTTCAAAAGATGGGACTGCTCCCTCGATGACTTGTCCTGAGCGAATCTCCCGGAAGACGGCAGCCGTCGCCGCTGTTGGCCACTGTGGGTTGGAATGGATTCGCCGCAAAGAACTCCGTTGTCTCCGTTATCTCCTGTTCAAACTTCTTCCCCGAGACTGACATGGCCGCCGCACTGGAGACTCTGGAACCCGAACTCGAAGCGCTGCGGGCTCGCGTCGCCGAACTGGAGACCGAGGTGGACGCGGCGACGAAGCGTTACGCCCGGCTGCAGGAAAAGCTCGAGCTCCGCGTCGAGGAGCGCACGGAGCTTCTGCAAAGCGCCAACCGCAGCCTGAAACGGGAGACGGTCGAACGCCGCGAGGCGCTGGAGCGTCTGCAGGAATCGGAAGAACGCTGGCGGTCGCTGGTCGAGAACGTGCCGGGCTACGTGCTCACCTTCACCCGCCAGGGCACGATCCTGTTCGTCAACCGCCCCTGGAGAAACCTCTCGCCCACCGAAATCGTTGGCACCTCCATTTTCCAGTACCTGCCCGAGGAGCAGCATGCCCCCGTACGCCAGTTGCTCGCGAGGGCCCATCGCGCCCCCGAACCTGTGGCCTACGAGGCCCGCATCCCTTGGGCGGACGGCTCCGACCGCTGGTGGTCGAGCCGCATCGGCACGATCCGCAGCGGCGCGCGGGCCGTCGCGCTCATCGTGGTGGCCAACGACATCACGGCGCAGAAACTGGCCGAGCAGGAGGCCCGCCGCCGGCAGGACGAACTGGCTCACGTGGCCCGTCTGAGCACCATGGGCGAAGTCGCCGGCGCGCTCGCCCACCAGTTGAACAATCCGCTGGCGGCGATCTCCAACTTCGCCGGCGGCTGCCTGCGGCGGCTCTCATCGCGATTCATCGACCACGCCGATCTCGCCGACGCCATGCAGGAGATTGTCCGCCAGTCGGAACGGGCGGCCGAAACGATCCAGCGAATCCGCGACTTCCTGAAGAAAGGCGAGCTGCAGGCGAGCGAGGTCGACTTGAACGCGCTGGTCGCCGAAGCCGTGGCGCTCATCGAGCCGCACCTGGTTCGCCGCAACGTCCGCGTGCACTTTTTGCCCAGCGAGCCGCTGCCGCGGCTGCGGATCGACAGCATCCAGATCGAGCAGGTGCTGGCGAACCTGCTGCTCAACGGGATGGAGGCCATGCGGGCGGCGCCGCGGCCGCGTGAATTAACCATCTCGACGGAGTGCGACGGCGACGGCGTGCTCGTCTCGGTGGGCGATCGCGGCTGCGGGCTCTCAGACGATTTCGAGTCGTGCATCTTTGAGCCCTTCTATTCCACCAAACCCCACGGCATGGGCATCGGCCTGTCGATCAGCCGCTCGATCGTGGAAGCCCACGGCGGAAAACTCTGGGCCGCACCAAACACAGACGGCCCCGGCGCAACGTTCACGTTCCG
>JAHWKJ010000033.1 GCA_019347905.1 Planctomycetota bacterium | reverse complement strand
TGCGCCCGCCAGCGTGACGGCCGAGCCGTCGAAAGCTCCCCTGCAGGCCCGACCGGCCGAAGCCTCTCCCAAGGCCGAGTTGGCGCCCCTGGCGGAGAGCCTGAGCGCCGCGATGAGGAAGAATCCCGACATTCGCGTCGCCGAAGCCAAGTTCCGCGAAGCCGAAGCGGAGCTGAACCGGACGCGGCTGGAAGTGATGCAGAAGGTGATGACCCTGCGACACGGCTGGCAAACGCAGCAGAAGCTGGTCGAGCAGGCCCGGCAGAACGTCGAGCGATTGAAAGCCCAGGTCGCTCGCGTCACCAGCCAATACAAGAGGGCGGCCGCTTCGCACCTGGATCTGGATACTTCTCAGGCTGCATTGAAGGAAGCGGAAGTGGCCCTGTTGCGCGAAGAAGCGCGGCTGGCGGAGATTGAGGCGACGATTCCCTACCTGCTGGGCGAACCGCCCCGCGGGGGTGGGATCTCCTTTATCGAGGGCGCCCCCCTTCCGGGCGCGCCTGATACGAAGTCCGAACCCGAGGCGGCGGCCGGCAGGGCGGCGAAACCACTGATTTATTCCTTCGAGTATGGCGACCTTGGTCGTCCTCGAAACCGCATCGCTGCGGCCGAAGCCGCCAGCGAAGAATCCATCCGCCAGGCGCTGCTTTCCCCGACCACACTCAAGTTCGAAAAGACTTCGCTGACGAACGTGCTCGAGTACCTGCACGGCCTGCACGGCCTGCACTTCCTCATCGATGAGCCCGTCTTCGAGGAGAACCAGATCGACGACAAGACGCCGATCACGCTGTCCATCGAAAAGGTCACGCTGGCAGGCGCCTTGCAGGCCCTGGAAGACAGTCACCGCGGCCTGAGATTGAGCTTCGTCGTCCGCGACTACGGCATCTTCGTGACCATCAAAGGCAACGAGCCCGACGAGGCTGTGCCCGTCCGGGACTTCATCCGCCAGTCCGACGGTGGGCTGAAGTTCCTGCTGGGCCCGGGTGGAGGTTACGGAGCTGGTTTCGGCAGCTTCGGCGGCGGCGCTGCGCCGGCGGGACGTGGAGGCTCTAAGTAACTTCGGATCGCCGGACGACTCCAGCAGCCTGCACCGATGGTTGAAATCAGGAGAGCTCAGCGCCGACGGTCTCGGCATCGACGGGTGGCTCGACGGGGCCGGCGTGCGCGACGATCTCGAAGCCCAGATCCTCGATCATCCGATAGTCTTCCTCCGGCGTCTGGCCTTTCGTCGTGAGGTAGTCGCTGACGAACATCGAGTTCGCCGCGTACAGACCCAACGGCTGCAGGGTGCGCAGGTGAACCTCGCGTCCGCCCGCGATGCGGATTTCCGTCGCGGGATTGGTCAGCCGCAACAGGCACAGCGTCCGCAGACAGTCGCGGGAAGACAGCTCGCGCACACCCGCCAGCGGTGTGCCGTCGATCGGGATCAAAAAGTTGACGGGGATGGATTCGACGCCGATGTCGCGGAGCTCCAGGGCCGCATCGACCACATCGTCGGCCGTTTCGCCCATTCCGACGATGAGGCCGCAGCACAATTCCAGCCCCGCGCGGCGGGCGGTTCGCAGCGTCGCCAGCCGGTCGTCGTAGGTGTGCGTGGTGCAGATCTCGTCGTAAAAGCGGCGGCTGGTGTTGAGATTGTGGTTGATGCGATCGACGCCCGCGGATTTCAGCCGCTGCGCCTGCGCGTCGTCGAGCAGTCCCAGGCAGCAGCAAATATGCAAACCCAGCTCCGACTTGATGGCTTCCACGGTGCCGGCGATATGCTCGACCTCGCGGTCTGAAGGTCCGCGACCACTGGCGACGATGCAGTAGGTGCGCGCCTGGGCCGCGGCGGCCTCGCGGGCGCCGGAGAGCAGCCTTTCGCGGCTCTGCAGCGGATAGCGGTCGATGCCCGCGGTCGAGACGGCCGATTGCGAGCAGTATCCGCAGTCTTCGGGACACAGGCCGCTCTTCGCGTTCCGCAGATAGTACAGGTGCACGGCCGTGCCGAAGTACCGCCGCCGCACGCGGAACGTCGCCGCAAGCAGCGCAAGCAACTCGTCGTCAGACGAGGCCAGCACGTCCCGCGCGTCGTCGCGCGAGAGGCCTTCGCCGGACAGCACGCGGTCGGCGACGTCGTTCCAGCGCAGTTCGCGTTGATCGGTCACATTCATCATTGGTTCGTCCCTGCCGTCACGGGCTTCCACTCGCGGAACTTGTCCTTGGCTTCCTCGTACAACAGCATCCGCCGATCGTTGATCTCGACGATCTGCAGGTCGCGGTGCGAACCTCGGTCTTCGCTCAGCTTCTGGAAGTCATCGGCGGGCCGGCCCGTGGTCGAGTCGAACAGCGCCCGGCCATTGTCCACGTTCCAGGTGATATCGGCTTCGACGCGGCCCTCGAGGCCATAATACAGCCGGGCCTCCAGCGCCGGATCGTACACCAGCAAGCCCGTGCCGTCGGCGTTCAGCGTCATCACACGATCGCCGTGCTCGTACATGGACCAGGTGCCGACCATGCGGCGGCGGTACTCCTCATCAGTCTCAGCCGCTGGTGATGCCGCGGACGTATCGCTGGAGCCTGCCGACGCATTGGCAGCATCGCTCGCTTGCTGTCCGGCCCGTTCGAGACGACGGACCCTCTGCTCGAGGCGGCTGAGCCTCTCCTCGAGAGCACGACGCAGGGTTTGCTCGTGTTCGACCCGCCGGCGCGCCGTCTCCCAGGGGCTCCAGTACCAGCAGGCCGCGCCGACCAGTGCCAGCAGCACCAGCAGGCACACCAGCCGCCGCCGTCGCGAGCGGCGCGGGGCTGCTGGGGTCGCTTCAGGTTTCGTGGAGACGGCTTCAGACATCGGCAAGTCGGCGTGTGAGAAGAAAGCGGCGCCGCTCCGAATCATTTGCGACCACCCTCGATTCGTCAATCGTGAGCGGGAGGCGACCCTTGCCTGCGGTGCGGCTTGACGTGCCGCGAGTTGTCCGACAGTATCACGCGACCATCTCGCGTGGACCGTTCGACTCGCGCCGCCGAGCCAGCCGAAAGCGACCCGGCATGCAGATCCTCAACGCACTGACCGACGGCATCGTCCTGCTCGATCTCCACGCGCAGGACCTGGATGAGATCTTCCGCCGCGCGCTGGACGCGATCGTGGATCGCGGACTCTTGGCGCGCGAGGACCGCGAGCAGGTCCTGGGCCGGTTGCGGGACCGCGAGGAGCGCGTCTCGACGGCCATCGGGCATTCGGTGGCCGTTCCGCACGCGTACCTCGAATGCTTCACGCAGCAGGTCGTGGTGTTCGTGCGGCTGGCGCGGCCCCTGAATCTCGGCGCGCCCGACGGCATCCCCACGCGGTTCTTGTTCATTCTGCTGGGTCCGAAGGGGACGGCCGCCGAGCACCTCGACACGCTGACCGGCGTCGCGCGGCTGATGTCGGACGACGAGTTCCGGTATGAGGCCGGCCGCGTCGAGGACCACCAGGACCTGCTGGACGCGATCGTGCGCTTTCAGGCGCGAACCGCCCCGCCGCTGGCTCGCGCCGCTGCCGAGGTGCCCGAAGGCCTGCGCTACACGGGGCGGCTGTTTGGAGGGTTGATCGGCGACATCAAGCGACGGCTGCCGCACTACGTCAGCGATTTCCGCGACGGATTGCATCCGAAGTGTCTGGCCTCGACGCTGTTTCTGTTCTTCGCCTGCCTGGCGCCGGCGGTCACGTTCGGCGGCATTCTGGCGGAGTTGGTCGATAATCGCATCGGCCCCGTGGAGATGCTCGCCTGCACGGCCGTGTGCGGAGTCACGTTCTCGCTGCTGGGCGGGCAGCCGCTGATCATTCTGGGGATGACCGGCCCTATCCTGGTGTTCGACGTCATCCTCTACGAGCTTTGCGGCGATCTTCAGTTTCAGGAGCATTATCTCTCGGCGCGGGTGTGGGTGGGGCTGTGGACGGGATTGATCGTGCTGGTGCTGGCGGCCACCGATGCAAGCTGCCTGATGCGGTTCTTCACGCGCTTCACGGACGAGATCTTCGCCGCCCTGATTGCGGTGATCTTCATCTATGAGGCACTCCGCGGCGTGGCCGCTCAGTTCGAGGATCTGGAGGTCCACCAGCACCACGACACCGCGCTGTTGTCGCTGCTGCTTGCGCTGGGGACGTTTTACATCGCGATGAGCCTGTCGCGGTTCCGCCGCAGCCGTTACCTGAACCACAACACGCGCGAATTTCTCGCCGACTTCGGACCCACGATCGCGCTGGCCGCGATGACGGTGGTGGCGATTCTGCTCCGCGGGATCGACCTGCCCATGCTGCCGGCGCCGGAGACCTTCCGCCCCAGCCACGAGCAGGACGGTCCGCCGCGCGCCTGGCTCATCGACCCCTTCCAGGCCCCGACGTGGGTCTGGTTCGGCAGCGCGCTGCCGGCGCTGTTGCTGGCGGTGCTGGTGTTCGCCGATCAGAACATCACGGCCCGGCTGGTCAACAGCCGCGACCACAAGCTGCAAAAAGGTGAAGCCTACCACCTGGATCTGGCCGTGGTGGGCGTGCTTGTCGCGCTGTGCCCGCTGGTGGGCTTTCCGTGGATGGTGGCGGCGACGGTGCGTTCGCTGAATCACGTGCGCAGCCTGGCGACGGTCGAAGAAGTGGCCAACCGCGCGGGCGAGAAGCGCGAGCGGGTCATTCACGTTCGCGAGACGCGCGTCACCGCGCTCTCGATCCACCTGCTGGTCGGCATCTCGCTCTTCTTCCTGACGTACCTGGCGATGATCCCCATGGCCGTCTTGTACGGGCTGTTTCTGTTCATGGGGGTCGTGTCGATCGGCGGCAACCAGTTCTTCCAGCGGCTGAGCCTGTGGATCACCGACCGCACCCTGTACCCGGCCACCCATTACATCCGCCGCGTCCCCTTGCGGACGATCCACGCCTTCACCGCGGTCCAGCTTTTCGGCCTGGTGGTGCTGTGGGCGGTGAAGGAAAGCGACTGGGGCATCGTCTTCCCGCTGTTCATCGTGCTGTTGGTCCCGCTGCGCTTCGCCCTGGACCGCTGGTTCGCTCCCGAGCACCTCGCCGCCCTGGACGCCGAGGAAGAGCCGGAAGAAGAGCAGTCGACGTGGATGTAGTATCGCAACCGAAGAAAGCCGAGGAGCGTGTCGGTTGAGCTGGAGGATAGCTTCGCCCAAATGCCGAACACATGTGACGGCGAGGAGTGGACTCTTTCGCTGAAGGGTCAATGCTTGCGAAACGCCACGACGTGCACCACCTCGACCCGCATCTCTTCAAGTACAACGCGATAGAAAACGCCGAGCGGCCGGACGAGCAGAATTCGCCGATCGCCGCTGCGGGACTCACCTGCTTCGAATGGATTCCGCTCTAGCACCGCGTCGACCTTGGCCGTCGCCTCGGTGATGGCCTTTCGACGAGCGGAGTCCGCGGCAAGCCAGTGACGCGCCAGTTCATCCCGCGCCAGCCGTTCCCAGATCACTCGGAACATTCGAGCTTCGCCAGATGATCGAGGACTTCGGCCGTGGTGTACCACTCCGTCGACTGCTCACGACGGCGAAGTTCCTCTTCGCTGATCTCGGGGTCCAGGCCAGCGTAGTCGGATGGATCGATGGCGGGTGAAAAGCGGCCGAGCAACTCTCCTCGTGAGTCACAGACTTCGACAGGGTGAGAAAGAGCCCGGGCCATTTCCGCCGTCAGTTGATCGAGGGCAATGCGAGTCATGGGACCACTCACCAAATGGGCGCTTACACATCTAACAAGTAGCATACCTCATGAAGCTCGGACACGACAACGCGTCTCGTCCGAAATGCCTTACCCAAACCGCTCGCTGATCCAGCGGATCAGCGCCTCGGCCACGTCGCGTTTGCCGCCGGACCATTGCGCCACCGGGCCGCCGGTGGGATCGATCAGCTCGACCTGATTGGTCTCGGATCCGATGGCGCTGGGACTGTTGACGACGACGAAGTCGCAGTTCTTCGCCCGCAGTTTCTGCAGCGCATTGGCGCGGGGGTTCTCGGCTTCCAGGGCGAAGCCCAACACCCAGCGGCCGTCCTTCGAGGCCCCCAGCTCGGCCAGCACGTCGTCGGTCTCGATCATCTCGATAGAGATGGGATCGCCGGTCTTGGCGATTTTTCCGGCGATGCGGCGGCGCGGCTTATAATCGCAGACGGCCGCCGCGGCGATCACGCCGTCGCACTCCGGGAAGGCGGCGACGGCGGCGTCGCGCATTTCGCTCGTGGTCTCCACGGCCCGCAGCAGCGCGCCCTTGGGCGGCGACAGCGACACCGGGCCGGAAACGAGCACGACCTCGTGCCCGGCGGCCAGGGCCGACTCGGCCAGCGCGTAGCCCATCCGGCCGCTGGAGGCGTTCGAGAGGTAACGCACGTCGTCGAGATACTCGCGGGTCGGCCCGGCCGTAATGAGAATCCGCATCGGGCGAAGTGCTCCTTCCAGACTCAGGTCGTGCGGATTGAAATCCGCACTACGAAGCGTTGCGAGGCGTGCCCCAGTGGTCGCGGTACTCCCGTCGAACAAGGGCATTGGCCTCGTCGTCACCAACGATCTGCTCCGTCTGGGGATCGAAGTCCAGCGACCGCCCGAGCCGCGTCGCGATGTTTCCCAGATGGCACAGCGAGGTCGAGAGGTGCCCCGTCAGCGCATCGGCGCTGAGCGGCGCGTCTCCCCGGATGGCCGCACAGAAATTGCCCACATGGGCCACGTCGTTCTGCCCTCCCGGCGCGACGTTCGCATCCCCCGGAGCGTTGCGGTCGCCGAGCACCTGGATCTTGCCGCGGCGGCTGAGGAACATCTGGCCCTTCGTGCCGTAGAACTCCGCCCCGCTGTCGCAGTTGTGCGGATAGTTCGTCGTCCACAGCCGCTGCTCGTAGATGAGCAGCCGCCGGCTGCCGACCTTCCCGTCGCCGGGATACTCGAACGTCACCTGCTGCGTGTCGGGGAATTCGGCGTCGTCGTCGAAGAAGAACTTGCCGCCCAGGGCTGAAACCTTACTGGGATGCGTCGCGACACCCAGTCCCCAGCGGGTGTAGTCGATGTCGTGCACGCCGTCGTTGCCCATATCGCCGGCGCCAAAGTGGTACCACATGGTCCAGCGGTTGTGCACGCGGTTGGTGCGATAGGGAATCATGGTGGCCGGCCCGACCCAGGTGTCGTAGTCGAAGCCGGCCGGTGGATCGCCGTTCTGTCCGCGTCCGATCGAGCCGCGCCGCTGAATGTTCCAGCACTTGGCAACCAGCACATCGCCGATGATGCCTTCGTGCAGCCGCCGGACGGCTTCGATCATCATCGGCGTGCTGCGGCACTGCGTGCCGTGCTGCACGAGCGTGCGGTTCCGCTCGGAAGCCTCGACGAGCAGCCGCCCTTCGCGGATGTTGTGCGAGATGGGCTTTTCGACGTACACGTGCTTACCGGCCTCGCAAGCCAGGATCGACGCGGGTGAATGCCAGTGGTCGGGCGTAGCCACGATCACCGCGTCGACGGAGTCTTCGTCGAGGATCTGACGGAGATCGTGCACCGCCCGGCCGGCGTCGACGCCCAGCGACTGGGCCGCCGCCTGCCGCCGGTTTTCATCGACATCGCACACCCAGGCCACTTCGACGTTGGTCGTGTTCTTGAAGAGCCCGGCGTCGTGCACGCCCCGGCCGCCGCAGCCGATCAGCCCGACGACGAGCTTCTCGTTCGCACTGCCCGCGGCCGCGCTCCGCGCACTGCCGAGTGCCGCCACAGCCACGACGCCGGCCGAAGCCCGCTCCAGAAACTCGCGACGATTCGTGCGGTCCAACATCGTGTGATCTCCTGATGCGCGAAATCGAAAGACGCTTCCGCCGTCATGGTCCAAGGCCACGGTCCGCTCAGCCGCAGTTCTGCGGCTGGAGCCCGATCAAGCCGCGCTAGGCCTCCGGGCTGATCGCGGTGAGCATACAGCCCGTGCGCGTGCGGGTCGACGAGACGACTTCAAGCGTCCTCATCGTAGCGACGCGAATACTCCACAGGATATCTCATGACTTCGCCGCAATGAACCCGACCACGCGGTCGGGCAGAGGATAATCTCCGTAGCTCCGCACGGTCCGCACACGGTAACCGACGTCCTGCAGCATTTGCGTGATGGAGTCCTGGTCGTAGAGCTGCAGGCAATGCATTTCTTCGTGGCGGACGTAACTGTCTATGGTCTTGCGGAACGTCACGATCCGGCGGACGAGTTGCTGGTGTGATTCGTCGTGCTGGTACTCCACCAGGCACGTCCAGTCCTGTCCCTCCTGGAACGCCTGCTTGAGTCCGCGGCATCGTCCAGGCTCGGCCACGTCGAAGATCAGAACGCCGCCGACTGGAAGAGCGTCAAAAACCCTCTTGCACGCCTTCTGCAGCGACAGCAGAGAGTTCTCGGTGTCGAACAGGTAGTTGAACACTTCGCCCAGCGCTGTGACGGCTCGGCACGGGGGAGGTTGAAACTGCAGGAACGACTCGAGGTGAAAGTCTGCTTCAGGGACCCGCTGGCGTGCAAGGTCGATCATGGCGGGCGAGATATCCACACCCAAGACCTCAAAGCCGGCATTCGCAACCTCCCTGGCCCAGATTCCACTGCCGCAGCCGAGGTCGACGATTCGTCCCTCGGTGATCCCCGCCCGGTTCAACAGATTCAGCAGACCAGGGGCCGACCCGCGAGCGAAATCGCCAAAGCCCACGTCGTGGATGTAGGCCAGATCACGGTGGTAAACGTGTGGATGCACCACAACCCTTTCGGAACGATCCCTCGAGGTCGAACGTCTGTCGTCCTCGGCAAGTGACGAGCGACTTTCTCCGAATGTTCGAGTCCTACGCTTGCCTACGTTTTCCTGGAGGGCTTGTCCTTTCGCGTGGTCCGCTTTGGCTTCAACGCGCTCACGTAAGCGACACTCACATCAAAGAACGCCTTCAACTCGTGCGTCTTCTCGAACAGAGCGTCGGGAACCTCGACGTATTCCTGCATGACCCGGCCGTGCTGTTCGCAGAGCCGAGTCTTGAACTTTTTCAGAAACGCTTCGCGCTCCTCGGCCGGCAGCCGCAGTGCCAGCGTTCCGGCGGCGGTCAGGAAACTGAACATGTGGCCGTTCACCGACGTGTACGGCATCGTGGCGCCCTTCCGCTCCACGTTCGGAGTGGTGGCCACCAACTTTTCGTACAACTCAAGTTTGTCGGCAGGAATTCCCGCTGCTGGTTTTTTCGCCATCAGGTCACTTCTCGCTGGAAAGTTCTCCGCATGCGGTTAACTGGATCTACTGGTTGCCTCTTCCCGCTCCTTTTCACCCAACCTGCGACCTCCGACGCACACGCATCATCTCCCAGGTCTTCGATTGAAGGAATGGCGTCCCACAGGAACTGACTTTGGTTCCGTTGTGGTTGGTCGATCACTTTGTCGAATGTGGCATGAATGCGAGTCAGGATCTCGTCGGCATCGAAGCGGTAGAGCGGGTCGCACGAGACCACGAAACAGTCCTTCTGCGTGGCCTCGGCATTGAAGCTCGCGGGCCCATCGGCGCAGCCCAGAATCCTCAAGTGGAGATCCGCGTCGCGCAAAGCGAACATGCGCCGGTACTCGAAGGACCGGCCAAACGGTACGACTTGTGCGAGAGAGAACATCAGGATGGACTCATCTCACTACGGTTGCTTCCGGCCTCCGAACATAGCCAGGTTCAAGTACTTCAAAAAAGCACTCAGCGTTAGACTTATGCCAGTGCCGTCAAGCGGTGATCGGTGACAGCCGTGCTCCAACGCTCCACACCCTGCCGGGCCAGATCGGCCTGGCGGCCAGTCCACGAGGCCGCGTAGTCGCTGCCCAGTCCGTTCACGGTGCCGATCCACCAGCGGAGGAGCGCAATCCGGTAGTCCTCGAGGCACGACTCGATCGGGTAGCCTTCAATCCCGCGCGCGGCCAGACGGGCGTGATACCGCTCCAGCAGCCGCGTTTCATGGTCTCGACGCTGGTCGGGCGCGGTGCAGTTCACAAACAGGGCCAGGTCGACCACGCACAAGCCGCGCCTGACTCCCTGCCAGTCGAAGAACACCGCCTCGTCCCCGTCCTCTGCCGGAACAAACACCACGTTGTCGAGATGGGCATCGACGTGGAGCAGCGTCTCGGGTGGACCTTGCAGCCGGTTCAGCAGCGGCTCATGCTGCGGCCCCAGACGGCGCGTCAGGTCCTGAGCCTCTCCGGCTGCGATTGTCCCGTAGCGGCGCAGAAACTCCTTGCGTCGTTCCACGAGCCGGCCGAGTTGCTCTGCGGAATTGGTCGCATACGTCGGCAGCCATTCGTACCTGGCCAGCCGGGGACTCTCCCACCAGGCGGCGTGAAGGTCAGCCAGCCTGTCGATCGCGCGTTCCGCATCCGCGACTCTCCAGCCCGCGGCAACGTCGCCGAAGCGGCCATGGCTGAGGTCCTCCAGCAACAGCACGAATCCAGTGCCGTCGGCCTCGCATGCGCTGTAGTAGCATCGTGGAACGCGGATGCCTGCGTGCGGGGCGACCTGCTGATAGAAGCGGGCTTCGCGGATGTTCTTCTCCCGAAGCGTGGCCGATCGCAGCTCGTCGCGGCTGGACGTGCCCAGCTTGACGACCAACGCAGCCGGCACCTTGGACTGCGGCCGGTCGTAGTCGATCTCAACGCGAGCCAGGCGCGACGCAAATCCCGATTCCTGGCCGATCGGCGTGACACGACATGCGGCAACGCCGCCATCTCGAAGCACACCACCTTTGCGGAGAGCGGCGGTGAGCCACTCCGGCGTAATCTCGGTCGTAGTCTGGGGTATGTCGTACATCAGCAAGGCTCAGGCGTCCTCGAGGGCAATCAACAAGTTTCTCGCCGGCAGACTGATTGGCCTCGAAAAGTGAAAGACTTGCGCCCGCTCCTGGCCGTCTTCGAGGACGGGCGTCGGCTGTTCGATCACAAAGTCGGCAAACTGCGGCGCATTGAACGCAACAAACGCCAGCCGCAGGCAGTCGATGGCGGGTTCATAGCGCCGCGAGAGATCCGGCAGCGCGACCGGACCGGTGTCGACCTGGTAGAGCTTGCGGTGCGGCTCGATGTTGATCGTCTTCACCGGCGCTTCGATGACTGCCGTCATCCCCGTCTCGTCGTTGGACAGTATGGTGCGCGAAACCAGCGGCGTGCCGGCGGCCGTCGCGTCCCGAATCGCTGCGAACGACTCGAGCCCGCGCACCTTTTGACCGAACTTCAGCTTGCGCACCGCCGGCCCCCACACTTCCTGCTTGATCGTGCGGTAATCCGGCGTGATCCGGTTCCGGCGGCGAAAAATCAGCCACTGCTCGTCGTCGCCCAGAATCGGCAGGAAGTCGTAGTTGTCGGCGTGGAACAGGTCCTGTTGGGCAAACGTGTTCTCGCTCTTGCACGAGCCGCACTGCAGGAACTCGTGACGCTCCGCGCCGTCGATCAACACCGTGCGGCTCTCCACCCAGAACCGCACATTGTTGAAATCCGCAGTGCCGCACACGAACGACCGGCCGTAGTCGAGCACCGGCAGGTCGTCGATCAGAGGCGGCGACTGATCGGCGGCTCGTCCGTGGGGAGCCGCGGCTGTGCCCTGCGCCGCGGTCACTCCGGCTGCCACAAATGTTCGGCGGCCTATTTTCATCGCGTTGCTCCTTTGCACCGCTTTGCCCAAAAAAGGGGACTGTCCCCCTACCGATAGCGTTCAACACAGACCAATGCGACAGCCTGAAGGGGACTGTCCCCTTTTTTGGGCAAAGCTCCTTTGCACCCGGCTTCGCCGGGCATCATTCTATGCGGGAGCCGGTCGGAATGTCCCCCTTACGCTCCAGAAGCCGCTCATCATCATGCGCGCGATCGTCTGCCACCGCCACGGCGGCCCCGAAGTCATGCAGTACGAGGAACTCCCGCGGCCACGGCCCGCCGCCGGACAGATGCTGATTGAGGCCGAGGCGATCGGCGTGAATTACGTGGACCTCATGCGCAGCAGCGGGCGACATCCGACGGCGCCGGAGCCGCCGTTCACGCCAGGTATCGAGACTTGCGGCCGCGTCGCCGAGACCGGCGCGGACGTGAAGCGGTTCCGCACAGGCGAGCGCGTCATCGGGCGGTGTGTCACACATGGCGCCTATGCGGAATGCGTGCTCGTCGAAGAGCGCTTTACCGTCAGTTGCCCGGAAATGCTTCCGGCCGAAGTCGGGGCCGCGCTGTTCGTGAACGGCCAGACCGCGTGGCACGCGCTGATCACCATGGGACAGGTCCAGCCGGGCGAAACGGTATTGATCACGGCGGCCGCCGGAGGCGTCGGCACCTGCGCCGTGCAGATCGCGAAGATTCTCGGTGCCAAAGTCATGGCCGCAGCCGGCTCCGAGGAAAAACTGCGCCTGGCGGAGAATCTGGGGGCTGACGCATTGGTAAACTACACGCGGGACGAGTGGCCACAGCGCGTCCTGAACGTCACCGATGGCCGTGGTGCCGAGTTGATCCTCGAATCCGTGGGCGGTGCGATCGCCGCCCAATCCCTCGGCTGCTGGGCGCCCGGCGGCCGAATGGTCATCTTCGGCAAGGCCAGCGGAGAACCGGCTGTCATCACCGGCGATAGTCTGCTGTTCGGCAACCGCTCGGTGCGGGGTCTTGCCGTGGGCATGGTCATCGAGAACGAGGAACTGATGCGGCGGGCGATGAGCGAACTTCTTGCGTGGGTGGCCGACGGCCGGCTGACCTTGCAGATCGGCGGCCGCTATCCGCTGGCGAACGCTGCGGACGCCCATCGAGATCTGAAGGCGCGAAAGACGCAGGGAAAACTCGTGCTGCTGCCGTAAGGATGGTGCATCATGCGAGACTGGAAATCCTTGCTCGCCGAGGCGCTGAAGCTCACCGCGCACCAGCTCGAAAGGCTGCTGGAGGGCATCAGCCATCGCTTCCGCGATCGGCTTGGCTGGACGCGGCCGGTGCAGATCATCCCCTATCGCGGCTACGGCAACTCCGCGGAGATCTTTCTTCAGGGACGCGTGGTGGAAGAGCGGAAACTGGGGACGCCCGAGGAAGATGATGCCTGGTGGGAGAACGCCCTCGACATGTACCGGCGGTTCCGCGCCCGCGACATCGGTGGAGTTCGCGTGCAGGCGCGCTGCCTCGGACAGACGCAAGAGACGGTCACCGACGAAGAAGGCTATTACCGCTTCCACCTCAAGCTTCAGAACGCTCCCCCCAACGACCGGCTGTGGCACGACGTCGAGATCGAACTCCTGGAGCAGGTGCGCGAGGAACAGCCGGAGGTCCGCGTCACCGGCTCAGTGATGATCGCCGGGTCCGACACCGAGTTCGGCGTCATCAGCGACATCGACGATACGATTGTGAAGACCCACGCGACCGATCTGCTCACGATCGCCCGGCTGACGTTCTTTCACAACGCCCGCACGCGGATGGCCCTTCCCGGAACGGCGGCGTTTTATGAGGCCCTGCATCGCGGCTCCAATGGACAGCGGCTCAATCCGTTCTTCTATATCTCCAGCAGCGCGTGGAACCTGTACGACCTGTTCGTGGATTTCCTGGAGTTGAACTCGATCCCCGCCGGACCGGTGCTGCTGCGCGACCTCGGCATCGACAAGACGAAGTTCCTCAAGACCGGACACGAGCACAAGCTCGACAAGATCCGCCACATCCTCGAAACCTTCCCCGATCTCCCGTTCCTGCTCGTCGGCGATGAAGGGCAGAAGGATCCCTCGCTGTACGAGCAGATCACCCATGAGTGTCCCGGCCGCATCCGCGCCATCTATATCCGCGACCTCCGCAACAAGCACCGGGACGAAGAAATCGCACGGCTGGCCACCGAGCTTCAGCAACTCGGCGTGGATCTCCTGCTGATCGAGGACACCACCGGGGCCGCCGAACACGCCGCCGCAAACGACTGGATCGGCCCCCACGAGGTGGAGCGCGTCCGTCAGGACTGCAACGCCGACCTCACCGACCGCGACGCCGCCGAGCGCATCCTCCGCGATGGCTGACGGCCGCGCCATTCCTCAACGTGCGGATTCGTTTTCCAGGGCGAACGCGATCCGGCACGTGGTCCGGAACTCGGTGATCTTTCCATCCTCGACATGGGCGGTCTGGTTGATCACGTCGACGCCCCGGATGTGACGGAGCGTCTTGTTCGCTTCGGCAACGACCTGCCGCACCGCGTCTTCCCAACTCTTGTCTGATGTGCCCAGCAGCTCCACAACTTTGACGATGGCCATTGTCACGTCTCCTTTCCGGCGGCGATGTCTGGCGACTCTCGGCGCATCCGCTTTCGAGTTTCGCTACGGGCCGGGAAGCCGCCTACCGGATGAACTCCGGCGCGCGGGCGGTGCCTGCCCCGCACTGCAGCATGGTGGGATCTCCCGGACAGCCCTCCCAGAGTCTTACCGCCGCCTGCGGATCGCGCTGACCAGTTCCTCTTTGGTCATCTGGCTGCGGCCTTCGACGTCGAGGTCGCGGGCGAGGTTATAGAGCTCCCGTCGGCTGCGTTCCTCAAGCGGCAGGTGGGGGTTGCCCGTGCCCTGCGTCTCTTTCTGCGGCGTGCGTCCCGCTTTGCGTCGCGTCTTATTGACGGTGCGACCGGCAATCTCTTTGGCCCGCCGCTCCGAGGCGCCGCGTTCCAGCGAGCTTTCCTTGACGTGCTCGTACTGCCGTTCGTCTTTGTCGCTCCAGGCAGGCATCAGATCGCGTCCTCACACCTCTTCTTGTCGAACGTTGGGGCCGCCAACAAGATGGCACGCCCGATCAAAGTACGGCATCGGGAACATTGCACGCGCCGCCCCCGGTTCCAAACTGACTATGGGCACAAGAGCCGCGACGGCCTCGTCGGGCCAGGTACTCGAAGACTGCTCACGAAAGCCGTCATCGCCAGAGGGGAGGGGTTCTTCGAACGCGGCCGGATATCACCGGAATACGCGATCTTCCTCAGTTACTCGCGGAAGGATGAACGGAGCCTCTCGGGCATCGTCCAAGGGGTTCGGTCCTGCGGCATCCCGGTGTTCCGCGACAAGGAGGCAATTCCAGCCGGCGCGAGCTGGCCGGACGTGCTCTACCGATCCGTTCGGAAGTGCCAAGTCTTCCTGTGCGTGCTCTCGCCGCAGTCGGCCGGCTCGATCAACGTGCTCATTGAGGTGGCACTAGCACGGCACGCGCACCGGCCGATCGTCCCGGTACTGCTGGAAGCGGTCGAGCTTCCCAGTTCAATGCGAGCGTTGATGGAAGGCATCCAGCACCTTGATCTGTCAGGCAGGGTCGATTCCTCGGAGGCGCTCGGCGATCTGCTGGAAGCGCTATCGGTGTACGGACTGTTTCCGCAACCGCAGCAGTAGCGTTCGATGGCTAACTCAACATACACGCAGACCGGCGCCGCTGTACCGTTTTCCCAGCTATGAAGTCCAGTAAGCGTTGAGTCGGAAAAGGTCGGAAAAAGGAAAGGTCGAAAAAGGGGAGATTCTGTGGACTCGGAAAAGGCGACATTCTGGTTTTATGGCTTCCGAAGGCGGCGAGTTTGAACATTGTCGTTCGGCGACAGAGGAGAGCCGGTGGAATCGTGGATCGGCGGTGTGCGGATGGTCGCGATCGTCGTGGTCGTCGCCATCGGCGCGGCTGAGGTCAGATGCCATCACCGCCGCCGGCGGGAGTTTGATGCCCTCAGGCTTCGCGGCCGCCGCTCGCGGCCGCCGACTTCGCCGCGGAATGCGGGGTGACGGAAGCTATCGCCGAGCGCGTCCGTCGGGTGCTGGCGGCCGTGAGCGAGGAGGCTTACGGCTACCCACCCGTGCCGGTCGAGGCCGGATCGGCTCCGTCCGGACGACGACGTGTGCCGGGAACTTGGGTTCGACCTGGACTCCCTCAGCTTCTGCGAACTGGTTAACGGGCTGGATCCGGTTTCGGCGGGACGATCTGCTCCCGGAGGTGCCGCAGCCGCTCACGGTATTCCGGTCGATGTTTCCACCAACTTTCGCGACGCACACATAGCCCGCGTCGCACGCTCGACGCCCGTTGTTGCGGCGTGTCTTGTGAAGTACGATCGGGAGAGAAACGGCAACCGCGCCGGTGTGGGAGAGGCTCATGGCAGTTACAGTCGATCGTCTCGCCGAAGAGGCTCTGCGCCTGCCGTTCTCGGACCGCGCCGAGCTTGCGGAGCGCCTGCTGCGCAGTCTCGCACCACCCGGGGAAGAAGTCCCGGAGGCCGAGGCCGACCAGGCATGGAGCGAAGTCGCTCGTCAACGTTCCGACGACGTTCACGAGGGACGGGTGGAACCGATCGACTGGGAGGTTGCCCGTCAGAAGCTTCGCGATCGTCTGGCGGGGCGCTCGGCGCCCCAGCCTTCGACCAGGCGGCAGGAGCTTCTATGATCCGACTGGCTGAAGGCTGACGACCGTCAATTCGCGAACGCGGAACAAGGGCTTCGTCGAGCTTTCGACAGTGATGAATTCTTCGCATCGGGCTCGCTTGGCGGCGGCGACGTGCAGGGCGTCCATTGCAGACAACCCGTACAATTCCGCCTCGGCCTGGGCTTCCTGGACGAGTGGACGCGACGCGCGGACAATCCTCTTTGCAGCCGCGAAAAAAGTGTCGTAGAACTCGCACTCGTCTTGCCGGCCGTAGGCAACGGGCTTGGGCAAGACCTCCAGTCGAACAAATTCGCTGCTGATGAGTATGCGGCCGGGATCGGCAAGTACTGCGAGAGCCGCGTCGGAAAGCGATTCGTCGCCTCGGAACGCGGCAATCAGCACACCGGAATCAATGAAAGATCGCTTCCGCGGCAAAACGTGTCACTCCGGATAGCGCTCACCGCGGGCTTGGGCTAGTTCACGACGTACCTCCGCGGCCGAGAGAAGCGTTCCGCCGCCGGCAATGTATTGGTTGCGGATCGCACGTAACCTGGCGGCCAGCGATGCTGCGTCTGCTGCTTTCACGAACCCGCTGACGTGGTGAGTTTCGGTTGTCGCGCGCTGTCTGGCAGACTCGTGCCGTTCGAGCCACTGTTCGATGGCTTCGCGGACGACAGTCTCCACGTCGCGATTGGTCTGCGCCGCGAACTGCTGGAGTTCGCTGGCGAGTGCGTCTGGAATGACTGTGTGAACCATGGTATGTCCTGTAGCTTCTCGACGTCAGCGCGACCATACCATCGTCAATGACGAGGCGACAGGTCACGACATCCAAGCGCCGGTCACTCCTTCGAGAGGACGCGCGTTCCATCGGACGCGTAGTACTCGAGCTTGTCGCGCGAGGCTTCGAAGATTGGCTTCAAGCTGTTTCCTTCCTCGCGACGGAGCACCAGTTTTGCGCCCTCATCGGTACCGGACAATCCGACGACGTGCCCAAATTCGCCACCGATGAAGTTGAGCACAGGTCCGCCCTTGGCCAGTGATAGCTCCGCCCGCGGCTTGCCCTCGGCATCATAGAGGAAGATCGCCGAGCGGCCTTTGCCCACTGTGGTGATTTTGAGCGACGGTTTCTTGCCGTCGCCGCTCAACACGAGGGCTGCGCGACGGCCGTCGAAACCAAACGCGGCGCGCTCGTTGCCATCAGCGTCCGTGACGACGAAGCCGGTCGCCTTGACCACCTTGGAGTCGTTCGCCGGTGCCTGTCCCATTGCCACGGCGACTCCGACGATGAGCAGGGCGAGGATGCAACTCTGCTTGAGGCGCCGGTGCTGGCGCTCCAGGCGTTCGAGTCGTTGCTGAAAGTCCATGTCTTGTTCTCCGTCGATTGAGAGGGATCGAAAAGTCGAAAGCGTGACAGCTCACGCACGCTGATGCTCACACTCAGTCTGCGCAACTTCGCCCCGCCCTGCACAGTGGCTGCGCATGTGACGCATCAGAAAAGCTTGCGGCCGCGGCGCTTGCGGGCCAGTTGTTCCTGCCACTGTTGAGCCTGCGGGTGGGCGGGCTGCAGCTTGAGGAGTTCGTCGAGCCGGGCGGCACCGATGTCGAACTGCTGCTCATCCAGGGCTTTGTCGATCTCGCCGGCCAGGAGCTTCACGCGGGCGCTGTACTTCACGCAGCGCGCCAGGAGCTGCCTGCATTCGGGCGTGCGATAGGATTCGGGAATCCGCCGCAAGAGCTTCACGGCCTGCTCGAACGCGCGTTGCTTATAGGCCTTGAGGCCGGCGCGCAGGGCCGACTCGCTTTCGCGCTGGGTTTCGGCGGCGCGGGCGGTGATGTTCGGCACCTGCCGCCGCGCCCAGGCCGCGACGGCCGCCAGCTCGGGATGTTTGACGGCGGCGATCTCATTCAGGAGCTTCAGCGCGGCCACGTATTGCTTCTCTTTGCAAAGTGCGGCCGCTTTGGTCCGTTTGGCCTTCAAGGGCGCCATCAGACACTGGACGTCGCCGGCCGTCTCAGCATCGGCGGCGGCGAGTACTTTCGGCGGGCGGTAGGCGGGAATGGTGCCCGTCACGTCGGCCAACCCGACGTTGTCGTCGATGTCGAGCAGTACCCGCGTGCGCTTCTCGATGCCGGCGGCGATCACTGTGTCGAGGGCTTGAGCCACTTCGGCCATCGAGCCGTAGCGGTCCTCGATCCGCTTGGCCATCATCCGCTGACAGATCGTCTCCAGCCGCAGGTCGAGGTCGTTTCGCAAGTCGCCGGGCTTTCGCGGCTCCTGCGTGGCGATCTGTCCAATTACCGAGGCGACCGAGCCTTTGAACGGCACCTGCCCCGTCACGAGTTCGTAGAACACGACCCCCAGACTGTACTGGTCACTGGGCGGGCCGACGGCATCGGGCTGGTTGACCTGCTCGGGCGACATGTAGGCCGGCGTGCCCATCGTAACGCCCACCTGCGTGAGCCGCGTCGATTCGCTGCCTTCGCTGCTGTAGCGGCGGGCGAGGCCGAAATCGAGAATGACCGGTTCGCCGCGGCGGTCGACGATGCAGTTGCCGGGCTTCAGGTCGCGATGCACGATGCCCTGGTCGTGGGCTTCCTGCAGCGCCCGCGCCAGCTTTTCGATCATCCGGGCCGCGAGTTCCTGGTCGAGCGGTGCTCCGGAAGCCACGAGTGCCGAGAGCGGCTGGCCCTCGATATACGCCATGCTGATGTAGCGGACGCCGTCGCACTCGCCCACGTCGAATACGGGGCAGATGTTCGGATGCCTCAACACGGCTGCGGCACGAGCTTCGCGGAAGAAGCGTTCCAGCAATTCGGGTCGCGCTTCCTGGTCGAATTTCGGGATCTTGAGCGCCACGCGGCGGTCGAGTTGCGAATCGTGGGCCAGATAGACGGCCCCCATCGCCCCCTCGCCGAGCCGCTCAAGCAATCGATAGCGTCCGAGACTGACGGGAAACGCCGCCCCGCCGGCGGCCGCGCCTTCCGCGACGGAATCGAATATCACCTGCAGGTGGGCGGTCGATTGAGGGGTTTCAGCGGCAGGTGCGGGAGACGATGGTTGGAGCGGCGCCGCCGGTTTCGGCTGGGGCCCGCCCGGATCCGTCTGCGTGGCGCGCAGATCGTCGGAAGGCGATGTGCCGGACCCGCTCATCGCGGCCTCGTGGCGTTCCCGTGGCCTGAAAAGAAGCACGAGCGTGCATTCTAACCGCGGGATCCGTCCGGGCGGTAGCTACTCTTGGATCAGCCGGCACGCGCTAGCGTCCGGTTCGCCTGGCCGGGGAACCGCGGGCTAGCGCCCGGCGGCTG
>JAHWKJ010000447.1 GCA_019347905.1 Planctomycetota bacterium | reverse complement strand
GTAGCCCTCGAAAAGCTGCTCGCGGGTCAGGCCGTACTTCGCCTCCTGCGGCAGGCCGATGATGACGTTGCCCTGGCGTAACGGGCCGGGATTGTAGCGGAACGAAATCAGCTCCGGCAGGCCCACGTGCTGTTCGAGATAGGCGACGTGGGTGATGTCGTCGAGGTTGATGATCGCCCCCAGCTCGCGGGCTTTGGCGTAATCGCGGGCCGGCGTCTCGTTCGACGTGAACATGATCTCTTCGCCCACGATGCCCACGCGCTCGCAGAGCACCAGCTCCCCGAGGCTGGAGCAGTCGGCCCCGAAGCCTTCCTCCTTGAGGATCTGGAGGATGTGCGGGTTGGGCGTGGCCTTGACGGCGAAGAACTCCTTGAAGCGCTCGCACCAGTCGAACGCCGCCTTCAGCCGCCGCGCCCCGGCGCGGATGCCGCGCTCGTCGTAGACGTACACGGGGGTGGGAAAGTCGCGGACGATGCGTTCGATCGTCGCCGCGTCAAACGGCAGAGGCTTGGCGGGCATGGGGATGAATGGGTGGGGGCGGGATCAAGCATCGAGCGAACACCGAACATTGAACATCGAACATTGAACGTTGAACTGATGAGCCACCTGCGAACCGATCTCGCCTGGTGCAAGCGGGGGCTGTTCGACGTTCGATGTTCAATGTTCGATGTTCAATGTTCGCCTTTCAAGCCAGAATCTCCCGCCATACGCGCACTCGTATGACTCACCGCCACCAGCCGTTGAGGTGCCGCATGTGGGGGGCGAGCTGGGCGCGCAGCATCCAGCGGGTGGTGCCGGCTCCGACGTTGATCCGCCGCAGCCTGAGCGGATCGGCCCTGCCGGCGAGATCGTTGACGCCGCGGATGGTCGTGAAGGCCAGCCGGACTCCGACCTCGCGGGCGGCCGCTTCGACCTCGGCGTTGTGGGCGCCGATCGGCCAGGCCACAACCGCCGGCATGCGGCCGAGCTCGCGGTGGAGATCGGATAGAGAGCCGGCCAGCTCCTCACGAATCCGCTCCGGCGGAAGCCGCGTGAGCACCGGGTGCGTTCGCGTGTGCGCGGCGATGGCGACGCCTTCGTCGCGCAGGCGGCGCAACTGCGGCCAGCTCAGGACGGCGGCCTCCATTTCCCCCGGCGGGCGCGGCTCGACGCTGCTCTCGAGCGGGCGGCAGACGTCATCGACCAACTGCATCGCCGCCTCGTGCGGAAGCGACTTCACATGCTGTGCCAGCCGGCGAAAGGTGGCGGCGGTGCTCCCGCCGACGGCAATCGGCCAGCGGTCGTGCCCATTGACGGGGACGAAGGCCGGGCCCTGGCTGGCAGCCACGTGCAGCGCGGCATGCAACCTGTCCCACCAGTAGCGGCGCTGTGGATTCCCGGGAAACGCCGTAGGCACAAACACGACCGCAGGCAGCGCGTGCCGCTTGAGGATCGGCCAGGCGAATTCCGCGAAGTCGGCGTAGGCATCGTCGAAGGTGAGCAAGACGGCCCGTGGAGGCAGCGGCCGCCCGCCGGTCGCAGCCTCCAGCACGTCGTCCAGCGAGACCGCCCGAAAGCGGGCGGCGAGCATCGCCGCCTGTCGCTCGAACGTCTGCGGCGTGGCGCTGATCAGCGAAGGCGCAAGCTGCGGGCGACGGTGCGGCTCGTCGACGCGGTGCCAGGTCAGCACGCGCAGCAGATTCGGCCGCCGGTCTCCCAGCGCACCCAGCAGCGGCGCCAAGGCGGCGCAGAGGGCGCCGCGCAACGAACGACTCACCCGTGCGATGGCAGGACTCCTTCAGGTAATGGCGTGTTGTGACGGTTCCGAGACGATTGTCCCGCGAGTGTCGGCTGCCGTCGGTGAGGCCGGGATGGGGTGCCGCCGCCTGCCGAGACACTTACCAAGCCAGCAGCGAACGCTCTCCCGCAGCGATGCGAGCGCCGGGCCGGGATCGCGCAGCGACAAGACATCGAAACGGAGCGTGGGGTTGAACAGGTCCGCCAGCACAGCCAGCGCGCGTCGCCGCGGCGGAAACGGCAGCCACGACACGCGACGCCTCCGCAGCAGCACCGACGCCATCCACACGAGGTCCAGCGGCAGGTTGCGGCAGCGAAGGCCCATGCGGTACGAAGACTCGACGGCCTCGTTTTCGGCCGGCGGGCCGTCCAGCAGAAGCTCCGCCAGGCGGCGGGGGAAATCGACGCCGCTGTGGACGGCCAGCGGCAGCGATCCCCAGACACGGCCGTTGATTTCCATCAGCTTCGGCCCGTCGGCCGCGAGCTTGAATTCCACCATGGCCAGGCCCGTCCAGCGCAGTTCACCCAGGAGCCGCGCGGCGTAACCGTACAGCATCGGATCGAGCGGTATGCTCTCCCGCAGCGAACTGACGCCGCCGGTGACCGGCACCTCCCGCAATCGTCGGTGCTGAAAGGCTGCCAGCGGACGTCCCTCATGGCACAACAGCTCGACACCCACGCCGACGCCCGGCGTCGACTCCTGAAGCAGGACAGAACACGGCACGGGAAGGGCTTGCAGCCATGCGTGCAGTTCCGCAGCATCGCCGGCAAAGCCAACGCTCAGCGCAGCCATCGCTCCGCGGCCGTCCGCCGCGCGCGACAGGGCCGGCTTGAGGACCAGCGGAAAGCCGAACGCCGCGGCGGCCGTCGTGACCTCAGACAGCTTGTGGACCACGCACGTCCGCGGCACAGGCACTCCCAGTCGTCGGGCGAGCGCCACCGTTTGCGCCTTGTCGCGCGCCGTCTCCAGTGCCTCCGACGCCGGAATCGCCAGCCGGCAGTTCTCGGGAAAGCGCTCTCGGGCTTCCGCCAGCGGAACGAGACACTCATCGGTGATCGGGACGACGAGGTCGACATGCTGGCGACGGCACGTCTCGATGAGCGCTTCCACATAGGCGGCCGCGTCCTGCCGCGGAGACGCGTACACCAGCCGCTCCCCTGTGTATTTCGAGCGAAAGCCCGCGCTCCTGGGGTCGGCGTCGGCGGCGATGAGGCGGTAGCCGGCACGGCCCAGCGAGCGAAGAAAGGCGATCGCGCTCCCGCGGCCGCAGTCCGTTACCAGCACCGTTTGCTGTGTTGTGGCTGGTACGGTCATGGGCGCACCTGCTGTCGTGCGGCATGGAATTCCGTAATGCGCCGGGAAACATCGGCCAGCACATCGTCGGGCGGACGGGCGGCGTCCACGACTGCGAACGAGCTGAGCGTCTCGCCCACCTGTAGGTAATCGCGGCGGCGCTGTTCCAACAATTGCAATGTGCCTTCGCGCTTGCGGGCGAACAGCGTCTCGGCGGGCGCGTCGAGATAGATCGTCAGGTCCGGCCGCGGATACAGCCGAGCCAGCATCAGCCCGTGCAGACGGCGGCCCAGAGAGCGCGGTTCCGGCTGGGGCGCGATGTCGTAGGCGTAGTAGTCGGCAAAATAATGCCGGTCGAACAACACCACACATCCGCGCAGCCGATACCACCAGGCAACAACCTGACGATACCATTCGTCCGCAATTCGATTGGCCAGGCTGAGAGACGACTTGAGCGACCGCACGGCGCGCTTGAGCAGCCCGCGCGGCCGCTGCGGCCCGGCCGTCGCGTCGCGCGGTCCCGCTGTATCGGGGCGGCTGCCGGCGATGCGCTTCACAAAGCGAACCAGTCGCGTGGTGACCAGCAGCCGATTGCTCGCGTCCCCGTTGACGCCCATGTAGACGTACCTGGTGCGCCAAGGCAGCGTCTCCACCAGCCGGCGGCAAAGCGTGGTCTTGCCGGCGCCGTCCGGGCCAATCACAGCGACGGACATGCCCTTCATGAGGCACCTCGACTCGCCCCGGTGACGGCGACCGGCTGCCGTCGTTCTCGAGCGACGGGGCGCGAGCTCGCTGTCGTCCCAGCGACGGCCGCACAGCCTGCCAGCACGCTTTCCAGCCGCAAGCCCGCCGCCGTCCACGAGAAATGTTCGGCGACGAAATCGCGGCCGCGGGAGCGTGGCGACGGGTCTTGCGCCGCCGCCTGAAGTTCGGCGATCAGCCGCCGCGCGAATTCATCCGGATCATCGGCAGTCGTCACGGGAGGCACTTCTTCGCCCTCCAGAATCAGGCCTGCGGTGGCGGGTGTGGAGGCCACGACCGGCAGTTCCATCGCCAGCGCTTCCAGCAGCTTGTTCTGAATGCCGGCGGCGAACCGCAGGGGCGCCGCGAACACCGCGGCCCGCTCCAGCCACGGCCGCACGTCGTCGACGCGCCCGGTCACCGTCACGCCCGGCAGCCGGCCCACGTGGCGGACGGCCTCCGTCGGATCCCGACCGACGATGAGCAATTCCACATTCGGCACCGCTTCCCGCACGCGCGGCAGGATCCGCCGCGCGAGATACACGGCGGCGTCGGCGTTGGGGGGATAGTGCATGGCGCCGGTGAAGACGATCGCGTTTGTCCCGCGCCAGCGTTCTCCGCGCCGCCAGTAGTCGATATCGACGCCGTTGGGCACGACCGTCGCCGGCGGCATCGTGAGACCGGCGGGCGGAATGAGCGCATCGCGATCGCGGCCCGAGGCGAACAGCACGTGCCGTGCGCGACCCAGAATCCGCCGCTCGACGCGCCGCAACCACAACCAGCCGGCGAACAGACGCGGCCGCTGATACCACCGCGCATGGTCGAGCCGCGCCCGATGGCGGACCGATTCCGCATCGCACACGTCGGCCACAACCGGCAGCGTTCCCACGCGGTCGATGACGGGTCGCGTCTGCTTGCCGCTGAAGAGCACGACGTCGAAGCCGCCACGCCGCACGAGGCCTTCGGCGGTTTCGGCCATGTCGCGCAAAGCTCGTTCGCGGCCGAGGAGCATCCGGAACGTCTTCCCGCGCCGCCGGCCGAGGGGAAAGGCCTGTACGCGTTCGACGATCGGCTCCAGCGCCGCGGCGTGCTCGGGCAGGTAACCGCGCCCGGCCAGCGACAACAGCACGACCGCGTGCTTCCGCGACAGCTCGCGGATGAAGTGGTAGTGGCGCAAGTAACCGCTTTCCAGCGGCCACGGAAAGCCCGCCGTCAGATACAGGATGCGCATGGGCTTCTCCTCGAAATCGCCGGTGTTGACTCTGCGACAGGGCAAGGGCGTCGACAGAACGTTGGACGTTGCATTAGCGATGGACTTTCCGGATGGCCTTTTCGACCTTCGACCGTTTCGACTTTTCGACCCTTCTCAAAACTTCTACAGCAGCTTGAGATCGTGGACGCCATCCACCGCGTCGCACCAGAACGCAAACGCGCGACTGGCCCGCAGCCACTGGTTGAGCCGCCGATCATTCGCGCGAGGCTCGCCCAGCCGCTCGACGAGTTCGGCCAGCGAACGCGTCCAGCAGGCGACGAACAGCGCCGGGAGTAGATCG
>JAHWKJ010000446.1:2265-5380 GCA_019347905.1 Planctomycetota bacterium | reverse complement strand
GGGCCTCCATGTTCCGAGGCCGAGAGAAACTCATATGCAAATCCGCCTCTCCTGCCTTGTCACAGTCATCGGCCTGGCCACGATCGCCGCCCCGGTTGTCGGCCAGTTTCGTGTCACACCGGGAAACGCGAAGGGCGGGAAGCCGTTCGGTGAGCCGTGGGCCGGCATCCCGGACAGTTTTCGCGATTTCAATGTGCCCGAGTGGCCCGTCCCGATCGACCTGGAGCAGTGGCAACAGACGGAGCGGCCGCGCACTCGCAACACCATACTCAAGCTCCTGGGCGAACTGCCGCCGCGGCCCGATCCGGCCCGAGTCAAAGTGCTCTCGCGCGAGGATCGGGGTGAGTTCATTCTCGAACGGTTCGAGTTCTTCAACGGCGTCGATATGACAGTGCCGGGCATCCTGGCCATTCCCAAACAACTCCGGCGGCCCGCACCAGCGATCATCGGCATGCACGGCCACAGCGGCTCGAAAGAGGACTACGTGCCCGACCCCACGAAGGCTTCTTCCCTCGGCTGGATGCTGGCGCAGCGCGGCTACGTGGTCGCGGCGATCGACGGCTACTTCAACGGCGAACGCGTCGGCGAGGGGCCGCGGGGCGAGACGGAGCGCGGTGCCGCCGGACAGGAGCTCAGCCTGTTCAAGCTGCATCTGTGGCAGGGCCGCACGCTGTGGGGCATGATGCTCCGTGACGAGCAGTGCCTGATCGATTATCTCCAGACGCGGCCGGAAATCGACAAGGGCCGCATCGGCGCCACCGGCGGCAGCATGGGCTGCACCCGCGCCTGGTGGACGGCGGCGATCGACGAGAGGATTCAGGCGGTCGTCGGCGTCGCCTGCTTCACCCGTTACACGGAACTGCTGGCCCACGGCAGCTCGCATGGCATCTACTACTTCGTGCCCGGTGTTCTGAAGCACTTCGATACCGAGGCCATCTACGCGCTGGTCGCCCCGCGGCCGATGCTTCAGCTTTCGGGCGATCAGGACCACGGCGCTCCGCTGGACGGCGTCGAAGTGCTCGAAATGAAGGTCGGGGCGGTGTATCGGCTGCACGGGCAGCCCGACAACTTTCTGAGCGTCGTCTACAAAGACACCGGCCACGAATACCTGCCGGACATGCGGCGGCGGATGGTCGAGTGGTTCGAGAAGCACCTGCCCGTGAAACGATAGCCGGAGAACGCAGATGCGCGGGACAATCGGTGGAGCCCTCGCCGCTGTGCTGGCCGTGTGGCTGGTCGCAACCATCGGCGGAGTGAGTGCAGCGGAGCCGGTGGCTGAGCTTTCATCGAACGAGTATCGGGTCACGGAACTACCGGCAAGACTGAAGCTGCCGGACTTCTACAAGAAATACGTCGACGCCCACGGTTACCCGATCGTCTCGTCCGAGCGGGTCAATGACTTTGCTCTCAAGGAGGCGGCCTACCTCGTCGACCTGTTGCTTGCGGAGCGGCCCGACGTGAGGAGCAATCATGGTTCGATAACAACCGCCCGCCCGACCACGACCACAATCACGTCGATACGCGGGGGGAGCTACGTACCTACGACCGCGGCCTGGCTGCGCTCTGCGAAGAGGTCTTCGGCGAAACGGGGCTGGCGTACACGAAGCCGACGACGCGCCTTGTCGACCATCTGGAGGGCTACGATCCGAGCGCGGCTCCCGCTTTCGAGTGGCCCCAGCGGCTGCAAAAGGTGCGGGAGGAGATCCGCCGCAAGGCCCGGGCGCGCGCGGTGAAGGCAGACCGTCGCTGATCGCCGGGCAGGGCGACAGCACCCGATGACCGCGTTATCCTCCGCTCTGCGGCTCACCGCTTCCCTTCACGTTGCCCAAAGAATTAGGGAGTCACGCTGTCGCATGCCTTTCCGAAAGCACCTGATTCCGGCGCTCGCCCTTCTCCTGGCGGCCCTTCGTCCGTATGCCGAGGCGCTAGCGGCGCCGCCCGCGAAGCCGAACGTCGTGCTGATCCTCGCCGACGATCTCGGCTGGGCCGATCTGGGCTGCTACGGCAACGCCTTCAACGAGACACCGCACATCGACCGGCTGGCACAACAGGGCGTGCGGTTCACGCAGTTCTACGCCGGCCCGGTCTGTTCTCCAACGCGTGCCAACCTGCAATCGGGCCGGGACCAGGCGCGCTTCGGCATTACCCAGCACATACCGGGGCATCGCCGGCCGTTTGCGCGGCTGATTGATCCCGTCGTCGCGTCCCATCTGCCGCTCGAAGTCGAGACGTTTGCCGAGCGGCTCCGTACAGCCGGATATGCCACCGGCTACTTCGGCAAATGGCACTTGGGCGGCACCGGCTACAGCCCGCAGCAGCAGGGGTGGGATACGGTGCTGGAATGCAAGGGCAACACTCTTCCGCCGAAGCTCACCGGCGGCACCGGCACCCGCCGCACCGCGGAGTTTCTCACTGAGAAGGCGATCGCCTTCATCGAGACTCACCGCGAACGGCCGTTCCTGCTCCAGGTGTCGCACTTCGCGGTGCATATCCCACTCTCGACGACGCCGGAACTGCTTGCCAAGTACCGGGCAAAGAAGCCTGTGCCGGGCTATCCCTGCCTCCCGGAATATGCCGGGCTGCTGGAAGAGCTGGACCGCAGCGTGGGCCGCCTTGTGGCCGCCGTGGACGAGTTGGGGCTGACTGAGCGGACGCTGATCCTGTTCCTGTCCGATAATGGCGGCCTCGAACACCAGCAAAACGGCGCCGTCGTCACGTCGAACGCGCCCTTGCGCGGCGAGAAGGGCACGCTGTACGAGGGCGGCCTCCGCGTCCCGGCCATTGCCCGCTGGTCCGGCGTCACTCGCGCGGGCACCACGTGCGATATGCCGGTATCAACCATGGACGTTTATCCGACGCTGCTGGAGCTCGCAGGTGTATCACCCATCGCGAATCAGCAGCCCGACGGCGTCAGTCTCGCTGGACTGCTGAAGAATCCAGAAGCGGCACTCGGTCGCGACACGCTCTATTGGCACCTGCCGCACTACCACCACAGCACGCCGGCCGGCGCCATCCGCCGCGGCGACTGGAAGCTCATCGAGTTCTTCGAGGACGGCCGGCTGGAGTTGTACAACCTGCGGAACGATCCGGCCGAACAGGACAACCTTGCTGGCCG
>JAHWKJ010000446.1:0-2165 GCA_019347905.1 Planctomycetota bacterium | reverse complement strand
TGGAGTTGTACAACCTGCGGAACGATCCGGCCGAACAGGACAACCTTGCTGGCCGGCGAGTTGCGGGAGGCACTGGCCGCGTGGCGTCGGGAGGTGCGTGCGATGATGCCCGAGCCCAATCCCGCCTATGATCCAGATCGCGCGGGCGAGCTGGCCGGCCGCGGACGGCGGTAAGCGTGGCGCTCAGGCGCGACGGCACAACGAAAGGGGATGCGATGAATAGTCCGTGCCTTGTGCGGCTTTGCCGGATTCTTGTTCTCCTGGCGTTCACGCAGTTTGCGCCGACGGCGCGGGCGTCCGACGAGACGACGATCGAGCGACGGCTGTACGTCGTTGCGCCCGGTATTCGCAACTACCTCGAGTTCGGCGGCGCCGGCATCCTGGTGTTCGACATCGACGACGGCTACCGCTTCCTGAAACGCATCGAAACGCCCGCCAGCCGCGTGCTCGTGCCCAACAACATCAAGGGCGTCTGCGCCTGTGCTGAGACAGGCCGGCTGTACTTCACGACGACAAAGAAGCTCTACGCGGTCGACCACGTCAGCGAACAGACGTTGTGGGAGCGGGCGCTGCCAAAAGGCTGCGACCGCCTGTCGATCACACCCGACGGCCGGCTGCTGTACGTCCCTTCGTTCGAGAAGGACCTCTGGAACGTCGTCGACGCCCGCAATGGCGAGCCGCTGGCGAGCGTCGTCACCGACAGCGGAGCTCACAACACCGTTTGCGGGCTGGACGGCCGCCGCATGTTCCTCGCCGGACTGCGATCACCACTGCTCGCCGTCGCCGACACCGAAACGCACGAAATCGTCGCGCAGGTCGGCCCGTTCAGCGCGCCGGTCCGGCCGTTCACGGTCAACGGTATGGGCACCCGCTGCTACGTCTGCGTCAACGGCCTGCTGGGTTTTGAGATCGGAGACCTCGAAAGCGGCCGCAAGCTCGCCCGCGTGGAGGTGCAGCGTTTCGAGCGCGGCCCGGTGAAGCGGCACGGCTGCCCCAGCCACGGCATCGGCCTGACGCCCGATGAACGCGAACTGTGGCTGTGCGACGGACACAACAGCCGGCTGCACGTGTTCGACCTCACCGCCACTCCGCCGCGGCAGACGGCCTCGATCGCCCTGCGCGAGCAGCCGGGCTGGGTGACGTTCCGTCTCGACGGCCGGCAGGCATGGGCTTCGACCGGCGAGGTGATCGACACCCGCTCGAAACGCATTGTCGCCGCCCTCAGGGACGAGACCGGCCGCGAGGTGCAGAGCGAGAAGATGGTCGAGATCCACTTCGCCGGCGGCCGGCCGGTGCGTAATGGCGATCAGTTCGGGGTGGGGCGTGTGCGGGCGTCGCGCTGACGCCTGGCCGCCGTGATCACCGCGTCGGCGCATTGCCGCTGGACACGATGTCCGCCGCTCGGCGCCGCGACAGTATCCGGCCCTGAGAGTTCGCCGCTCATAGGCCGCCGCACCAGCCGCGCAGCGCCTTTCGGCGGTGCAAACAAATCAATGGCCTGCGTCGGGCGGTATAGCCTGCAGGCCGGCCTGGGCGTCAAGGTTGTGGGGATCCAGCCGCAGCGCTTCCCGATAGTCGCGTGCCGCAGATTTGAACCTCCCGGCGCGGGCCTGCAGCCAGCCGCGGGCGACGAAGGCCGGGGCGAAGCGCGGGTCGAGCTTCAGCGCCCGTTCAATGGCCTCGAGAGAGGTTTCGAGCGGCCGCCCCTGCAGATGGCCGGCCAGCGCAAGATTCACCAACGCCAGCGCGTCTTCGCGATATTCAAGCTGGCGCTCGAGCAAATTGCCCGCGGCGGCCCCGTCTCCCCGCGACAGGTACAGCCGCGCCAGCAACGGATAGGGCTCCAGCCAGTCGGGAGCAGCGCGGACGACGCGTTCGTACTCTGCCGTCGCTTCCGCATAGCGTCCCAATTGGTCGCAGGCGATCGCGAGCCGGAAGCGCGCGCGGTGCCAGTCAGGCTCCTGCCTCAGAAGCTCGTGGAAATGCGGGACGGCGAGGTCGCCCCGGTGTCGGGCAACTTCTGCGGACGCCAGCCGAAATCGGGCCGTCCGGTCGCCGGGACGATCTGCGAGCGCCGCGCGCAGCAGTTCGAGCCCGCGCTCCAGAGCCCGGCGCTGCGGTCCCATGCTCTCGTGCAATTCGACGTAGGCCCGGCCGAGGCGGGA
>JAHWKJ010000445.1 GCA_019347905.1 Planctomycetota bacterium | reverse complement strand
GTGGAGAGTTGGCTGCCTGCCGACGTCCGCGAGATGCTGGGCGCAGCGGCGTACCGATCCGGGCGGATGTGGGCGATTCTCGGACTCGGCACGGTGCTCGCGATCGTGGGGCTGATCGACGACCGCCGGAATCTGCCCTGGCTGCCGCGACTCCTCGTGCAGGGGCTGGTGGCCGTGCTGCTCGTGACGGTCGCCGACGTGCGGGCGACGGTGTTTCTGCCGTGGCCGTGGACGGGGACGGTCGTCTCGGCCGTGTGGGTGATCGCGCTGGTGAACGCCTTCAATTTCCTCGACAACATGGACGGCCTGTCGTCGGGCATTGCGCTGATCGCGGCCTCACTGTTTGCCGTGGTGATGCTCACCGGCACCGGCGAACCGCGCTGGCTGGTGGCCGGGGCGCTGCTGGTGCTGGCGGGTTCATTGGCCGGCTTTCTCATCTTTCACAATCGTCCGCCAGCGCGAATCTTCATGGGCGATTCGGGCAGCTATTTTCTAGGCATGATGCTGGCCTCGCTGACGATCCTGGGCACGTTCTACGAGCCGGGTGAAGCACCGCGGCACGCGATTCTCGCCCCGCTGTGCGTGCTGGCGGTGCCGCTGTATGACTTCGCGTCCGTCATGGTCATCCGTCTGTCGCAGGGCCGCAGTCCATTTCACCCGGACAAGAGCCACTTCTCGCACCGGCTGGTCGCGCTCGGCATGCGTCCCAGCCGCGCCGTGCTGACGATCTACCTCGCCACGCTCACGACCGGGCTGGGGGCACTCTTGTTGTATCGCCTCGACGACTGGACCGGGGCGCTGCTGGTGATCGCACTCATCGCGTGTGTTGTGGCGATGGTGGCGATTCTGGAAACGGCCGGGCGACGCCGAGACGAGAACCGCTAAATGAATGTAGCGGTGCTCGTAGTGCCGCTATCACTCACGCGGCCCGGCTCGTCGGCTGCGAGTCGCCGGCTGCCGTAGCCTGCGCGACGCGGCGCAGGTACCGCACGACGGTCTTTCGCACCAGCCAGTCGCCCAGCCGCGGGAACAATTCCGCCAGCACGCAGAAGGGCCGCATCGGCGGAAAGTTGACCAGCACTTCGGGCCGGTCGCGGCGAATCGCCTTGACGACGGCGCGGGTGACGGCGCGGACGCTGGTGGCGCCCATCGTCAGTGGCGTGCCGCGGCCGCAGGCGTCTTTCATCCGCTCGTAGATGCCGCCCTCGTTCGTGAAGCCGGGGCAGATCGCGGAGGCGCTGAGGCCCGTGCCGGCGTACTCGGCCCGCAGCGATTCGGTCATGGCGATGAGGCCCGCCTTGGTCGCGCCGTAGGGTGCACCGAAGGGCGGTCCGTGCTTGCCGGCCGTCGAAGCCATGTTGACGATGTGCCCGCGGCTCTGCGCCAGCATCACCGGCACCACCAGCCGCGCAAGCACCAGGGCCGACGTGAGGTTGACGTTCACGGTGGCGACGATGTCTTCCACGCTCCGCTCGTGAAAGCTCTGAAACGTCTGCATGCCGGCGTTGTTCACCAGCACGTCAATCGAGCCGAAACGCTCGAGTGCCGCCTCCACCAGCCGCTCGCGTGCCGCGTGGTCGGCGACGTCGGCCGCGACCGCCAGCGCGCTCGCCCCCGTGCGGCGGACGTCCTCGGCCGCGGTTTCCAGCGGCCCGCACGACCGCGCTGCCAGCACCACGTTCATCCCGTGCTGTCCCAGCGCAACGGCCACCGCGCGGCCGATGCCCGCCGAGGCCCCGGTGACGATCGCCGTCCGTCCCGCGAGTTGTTTCATCGATTGCGAACTCCGTGAGCCGCGAGGATTCATGGTCTTCCCCACGGCTGACGCCGTGAGCTAAGGTCTGTCGCCGCTGCCGCGGCTGAATTCCTCATGCGGCATCCCGCCGCCTTGGTCCGTCGGCCAGCGTACGCAACTCCGCCGCGATCGCGCCGTTCAGCGTCTGTTCCAACTGCTCGAGGCAATCGGCCACGAGCGAACCGTCCATCAACCGGTGGTCGTAGGCCAGCGTCACGCGGCTGCGGCCGTGCTCGTCGAGCGGCCCGTAGGTCAGGTTCGACGTCAGAAACGCCGGCGGATGCTCGATCTCCACGCCGCGGGAGGCCAGCGTCGTCAGAAAGAACGTGCCCGTGCGCCGCGCCCGCGTTCCGCCGGATACGTTCAGCGTCCACCACCAGACGCTCCGCCGCATGAGCAGCGGCATGCGACTCATCGTGAGATACAGCCGGAACACGCGCTCCACGTCGCCCGTCAGATACCGCTCCAGCTTGGCCTGCAGTTCTTCCAGCGGCATGGCTTCGGGCTGAATGAAGCGCCCCCAGAACAGCCACGGCTCGCCCCGATACTCCCGCTGAATGGCCAGCATCGCCACGCTGTGCGAGTGTTCGTACAGATGCGGCCACGGCCAGCGGAAGTAAAGCTGCCTGAGCGGCGGCACGCGCTCGGCGACGAGGCCGAACGCCTTGAGGAACAGCATCGTCCACGAAATTCGCCGCGGGATAAGCGTCCGCAGCCGCGCCGGCTCCGCCAGATCGAGCACGCGGCTGTGCGCGCAGGTGGGAACCTGCCGGTGGTAATACAGCACGTCGCGCGACAGCGCCCGGCTGCGCGAGAATCGTCGTCGCGTCCCCTCCATGGCCGCTCTTCCGTCCGTAGAAAATCAACTCGCCGGCTGTTCGCCGCGCGGTCTGGCCGCTTGTTGGAAAACGGGGACAGGCACGCTCGCGGCTTCACCATTCGCGACAGCGTTCGCCTGCACCGCGAGCCAGTCCCCGTTTTCCAACACGGCCGCGTCCGGTCGTTCCAAATCGTGCAAATGGAAATGTGCGTTGAGCGTGAGCACTTCCGCGGCGCCATTGCGGCGCCGGATGACGTTGATGCCCGTGTTCGCCTGCTGAAGCTCGCGGGCCCTTCCCAGGTGCAGGCCCAGCAGGTCGGCCAGAAGCGCGCGGTTCACGACGTTGTGCCCCACGACGACGACCGTTTCGCCGGCGTGCTGCTCCAGGACCCGTTCGATCGCGGGCCGAGCGCGTCGCAGCACGTCGAGGTAAGATTCGCCCCCGAGGTACGGCGTTTCTGCCGGCTCATCCATGAATGCGCGGTACTCGTGCGGGTATTCGCGTTCGATCGACGCCCAGTCCATGCCCTCCCAGCGGCCGACGTGGCACTCCTCGATGCTCTCCAGCGTTTTCGCCATTACCCTCTGCGGCCGGGCGATGGCTTGAGCTGTCTCGCACGCCCGTTTGAGCTTGCTCGAATACACGGCCGTCACACGCACCCGCGACAAGAATTGCGCCACGGCCTGCGCCTGCCGCCGGCCGATCTCGCTCAGCGGCAGATCGATGCCGCCCCCCTGCAGGATGTACGGCCGCCGCTCGTTGGCGTCCGTCGCCCCGTGCCGCAGGAGGTACAGTGTGGTGTCTGGAGAGGTAGTCATGGTGAGGTCAATGACGAATGTCGAAGCTCGAATGACGAAAGAATGACGAAGCCCGAATGACGAATGGCTCCTCAGCACATCGTCAGCACATGGGTTGAGGCGTCCGTTCCGGATCGCTCGCTTCGGCGTTCGGGCTTCGGCATTCGTCATTCTTTCGTCCTTCGGATTTCGTCATTCGGCATTTCTCCGCCAGTCGTGCTGCAACTTGAATCGCATCGATCATCCCCTCCGCCCGGGCCACGCCCTGCCACGCGATATCGAAGGCCGTGCCGTGGCTGGGGCTGGTGCGGACGATCGGCAGTCCCAGCGTGACGTTGACGGCCCGGCCGAAGCCCAACAGTTTCAGCGCGATATGCCCCTGGTCGTGATACATCGCCACGACGCCGTCGAATTCACCATCGACGGCGCGGCGAAACAGCGTGTCCGCCGGCAGCGGTCCCTCGACGGAAACGCCGGCGCGTGCGCCATTTGTCAGCTCGCGTGCGGCCCGCTCGACGGCCGGCCGGATGATCTGCGACTCTTCGTCGCCGAACAATCCCTCTTCGCCGGCATGCGGATTGAGGGCACACACACCGATGCGCGGGTCGGGCTTTGCGAGGTTGTGGAGAAAGTCGGCGAGCAACTCAATCCGCTCGACGACGGATCCCACGGTCAACAGCCGTGGAACGCTCGCCAGCGACGTGTGCAGCGTGACGTGCGCGACGCTTAATCCGTGCGACTCGGCGAGACCGGGACGCGGCGGCAGGTGCAGCATCATCGCGTAGCGGCTGACGCCGCAGACTTCCGCCAGGATCTCGGTGTGACCGGGGTAGCGATGTCCGGCGGCATGCAGCGCGGCCTTGTTCAACGGGGCCGTGACGATGCCATCGACCCGACCTTCCAGTGCCGCCCCGGCCGCCGCCAGCAGCCACTCGTAAGCGGCACGGCCGGCCCGCGCATCGAGCCGTCCGGCCGCAACCTTCGCAGCCTCGTCTCCGGAGGGATTCCAGCAGGCGACGCTGTACGGGCTTTGCGGGCCAAGCCCACGGGTTGCAACCCGTGGGCTTGGCTCATCCGGTCCGTCGACTTCGTCGATACCCAGATCAACCCCCGTTAACTCCACCGCCCGCCGCAGCACCCCCGCATGCCCAACGACGATGGGAGTGCAGACGGATCGCACCCGCTCGTCGGCACAGGCCCGGGCCGTCACCTCAGGGCCGATGCCGGCCACGTCGCCCAGCGTAATCGCCAGCCGCGGGAGCATCACTCCGTCCCCTCGAACTCGAAGCACTCCAACTCGGCCAGCGCACTGCCGCGGCGGTCCTTCTCGGACAGCAGCGGCTCGCCGGAAAACGGCCATTTCACGCCCACCGCCGGGTCGTTCCACAACAGCGTCCGCTCCTCGGCCGCCGCGTAGTAATCCGTGCACTTGTAGAGCACGTCGGCCGTCTCGCTCAACACGCAAAAACCGTGGGCAAAGCCCGGCGGCACGTAGACCTGCCGATGATTGAACTCGCTCAGCACCACCGCCGTCCAGCGGCCGAACCGCGGCGACCCGCGGCGGACATCCACGGCCACGTCAAACACTTCGCCCCGCAGCGCCATGACGAGCTTGCCCTGCGGTCGGCCAAGCTGGAAGTGCAGCCCCCGCAGCGTGCCGCGGACCGAGCGCGACACGTTGTCCTGCACAAACTCCGCGGGCACTCCGGCCGCCGCGTAGCGCTCGCGGTGCCACGTCTCTTTGAAAAACCCCCGCTCGTCCGCGAACACGCGCGGCTCGATCATGAGCACTTCCGGCAAGTCGGTGGCGCGCACCTGCATGGCAACGGCGGTCCAGAAGGCAGTCCCAGCCCGTCAATCGGCGGCGAAGACTATCAAAACCCGCGAAATCGACCAAGGCGATTGTAGGGATTTCTATCGGCGGAAATGCAGGACCAGGATTTCGGCTGCGGAGCGGTGGCGGAGAT
>JAHWKJ010000444.1 GCA_019347905.1 Planctomycetota bacterium | reverse complement strand
GGGGTGGCGGGAATGCTTTCGGAGCTTCTGCGCAGGTTTCCGCTGAATCTGCCGCGACTCTCCTGATTCGCCTCCAAAGCCCTCCTTCCTGCAAAAATCACGGCATTGAGCCGCTGTGGTTCTGCAATGCCGAGCGCCGCTCCGCAAGAGCTGCATTTCGCCGAAGGCTCCGGCATCGGAGTTGCCATGCAGTGGACCGTCGCCGTCAGCCGCTTCGCTGACACAGAACTCACGGACGCATTTCACAAAGGCCCCGCTCATGACGATCCGCTCGCAGCACTTCGCCCCCAATTCAACCGCCCTCGACCGCCACAGCCTGCTCGAGCCGTATGAGACGCATCCCTTCGGAAACGTGTTCGCGGGCCGCGTGCGCTGCGTGCTTCAGATCGGCCGTTCCAATCTGCCGATCGATCTGCCGGCCGAGATCCTGGAGAAGCACCGCATGCTCGCCGCGGACGAGGTCCGGCTGCGGATTCCGGGCGAGGAGGAACTCGCCGTTGACGTCGTGCCGCTGCTCAGCAGCGCCCAGCAGCGGACCTCCGACGCCTGGCTGCGCGAAATGCAGGACTTCGACCGCTTCTAGGCCCCCATTGCGCTCCGTTCATCAGCCGGCGGGCGCTAGCCCCCGGTTGCAGAACTTCGGAACCGGACGCTAGCGCGTGCCGGCTGATTTGGGCCGGTACGCCGACCGCGGCCGCGCAGAATTGCTTCATCAGCGGACGAGGGGAGCGAGAGTCTTTCCATGAGTGCTTCGTCAGACCCGGCAGCCGAGCCGGATGGTCGCTCGGTGCCATGTGAGCTGCTGCTGGGACGCACCGTGCTCCCTGTCGAGATTCCGGCGGAGATGCTCGCTTGGACTCGTCTCGCGGACGCGCGCGACGTGATGCTGCGCGTGCCGGGCTACGCGCCCGCACAGCGTCCCCCGACCGAACGCGACCGCCGCACGGCCGACCAGTGGCGAACCGAGGCGGCCGATTTCGACCGCTTCTGACAACTTGAGGATCAACCAGCCGATGACACTTTCCGATCCCGCATCGCATCTCATGTACGGCAGGCCCATCGAGATCCTGCTCGTGGAAGACAACCGCGACGAGGCGTCGCTGACGATGGAGACGCTCTCCGAAGGCCGCGTCCGCAACCGCGTGAGCCTCGTGGAAGACGGCGTCGACGCCATCACGTTCCTCCGGCGCGAAGGCCGCTTCGCCAATGCACCGCGGCCAGACCTGATCCTGCTGGATCTCAACCTGCCTCGCAAGAACGGCCGCGAGGTGCTGGCGGAGATCAAACAGGACCCGGGCCTCAAGCGGATCCCCGTGATCATCCTGTCCAGCTCCAGCGCCCAGGACGACGTGCTGGCCACCTATAACCTGCACGCGAACTGCTACATCGCCAAACCGCTCGACCTCGACGACTTCATCGCGGCCGTCCGAAAGGTCGAGGACTTCTGGATTGCCTTCGTCAAACTGCCGGCGGCGTAGCCGATAAGCGAAATCCCCAACCGGCATTGAGGGGCCGCCGGATGGTCCCCGGCAGCCGCGTGAGTACCATCAGCCGCGTGCGCAAAGGGGTCTTCATGGAACGTCGTGCAATTCGGATCGGCGGGATCGTCCAAGGGGTCGGTTTCCGGCCGTTCGTCCATGCCCTCGCCACGCACAGGCAATTGACGGGTTTCGTGTGCAATCAGGGCGGCACGGTGCTCATCGAGGTAGAAGGCGCCACCGCTTCGCTCAACGGCTTTTTACAGGAGTTGGCGAGCCGGCCGCCGCCACTGTCGCAGATCGACGGGCTGTCGTGGGAGCGCATTTCGGCACGCGGCGATGTGCAGTTTCGAATCCAGTCCAGCACCACCGGCCTTCCCGGCGAGCGGCTGCTTCCCGCCGACGTTGCGGCCTGCGAGGCGTGCCTGGCGGAACTGTTCGACCCGCGGGATCGCCGGCACCGCTATCCGTTTCTCAACTGCACGCACTGCGGTCCGCGGTTGACGATCATCTGCGGCGCGCCCTACGACCGCGCGAACACGACGCTGACGGACTTCGAGCTTTGCGCGAAATGCCGCGCCGAATATGAGAACCCGCTGGATCGCCGCTTCCACGCGCAGCCGATCGCCTGCCCGGACTGCGGCCCGCAACTGCAGCTCATGGGTGCCACGGGTGGCTTGCCCACCCGTGCGGGCGCGGTGTCCGCCTCCCAGCACGGGTGGACCAGCCACCCGTGCCACCCGGATGCAGCCGACCCATTGCATGCCTTTGCCGAGCGGCTGCGGACCGGAAATATCGGCGCGCTGAAGGGTCTGGGCGGTTATCACCTCGCCTGCGATGCGCGCAGCGAGGCGGCTGTCGGCGAGCTGCGGCGGCGGAAAGCCCGCGATGAAAAGCCCTTTGCGGTGATGGTCCGCGACCTGTCCGCCGCGAGGGATCTTTGCAACGTCAGCGAGGCGGAAGAGGCGCTCTTAACCTCGCGGGCGGGACCGATCGTCCTCCTGCGAAAGCGTTCCAATTGTGCGGTGGCGGATTCCGTCGCGCCCGGCAACCCGTGGCTGGGCGTCATGCTGCCGTATACGCCGCTGCATCATCTGCTGATGCCGCTCGTCGAGGGACCGCTGGTGATGACCAGCGGGAACCATTCCGATGAGCCGATCGCCATCGACGAGCCTGACGCGCTCGGACGGCTCAGCGGGATCGCTGACGTGTTTCTCGTGCACAACCGGCCGATCCGCGTGCGGTGCGATGACTCGGTGACGCGAATCGTCGCGGGGGCGGAACTGCCGGTGCGGCGCTCGCGCGGTTACGCGCCGCAGCCGATCCCATTGCCGGTATCGTGTCCGCGGCCGATCCTCGCCGTCGGCGGCCAGTTGAAGGCGACGTTCGCCCTGGGCATCGGGCGGCAGGCGATCCTCAGCCATCACCTGGGCGACCTGGACCACTACCAGGCCGCCCGCGCGTTCGAGCGCGACATGGCGCTGTACGAGGAACTGTTCGCCGTCGAGCCGGAGGTGATCGCCCACGATCTGCATCCGGATTATGCATCGACGCGGTACGCGCTGAGTCGAGGGTCGAGAGTCGAGAGCCGAGAGCCAGACGCAAGCGTTGTGCGCAACGTTTCTGGCTCTGGACCCTCGACTCTCGACTCTCGACCCTCCTCTGGCCCTCGACTCTCGACCCTCGACTCTCGACTCCCCGTGCAGCATCACCACGCCCACATGGCCTCCTGCATGGCCGAGAACGGGCTGACCGGGCCGGCCATCGGCGTGACGTTCGATGGGACCGGATACGGGACCGACGGCGCGATCTGGGGTGGAGAGTTTCTCGTGGGCGATTATGGCGGCTTCCACCGCGCTGCGCATTTTCGATATGTCGGCATGCCGGGTGGCGAGCGGGCGATTCAGGAACCGTGGCGGATGGCAGTGGCGCACCTGCTCGATGCCGGCTGCGACCCGGACTGTCTGCGGCCACGGCCGGAAGCGCCCTCGGCGCGGACAATTCGCACGATGCTCCAGCGGGGCGTCAATACGCCGCCAACCTCCAGTGCGGGTCGGCTGTTTGACGCCGTCGCGGCGCTGGCGGGCGTGCGGCAGGTCTCCCGCTACGAAGGCCAGGCGGCGATGGAGCTCGAATGGCGGGCGATGCAGGCGGAGCCGACGGCTGCGTACGCGTTTGCAATCGAGGAACAGCCGCGGAGTCGAGAGCAAAGAGTAGTCGGGCCGCTCCGCGACCCGATCCGGTTGATTGTCGACACGCGGCCGCTGATTCGTGCCGTCGTGGACGATCTTACCGCCGGCGTCTGTTCCGAACAAATCGCTCGTCGCTTCCACTCGACGATTGTCGAAATCATCGTCGCCGTCTGCACTAAGCTCCGCGAGACGACAGCCCTCGATGCGGTGGCGCTCAGCGGCGGGGTGTTCATCAACGCGATCCTGACGAGCGAGACGATCGCCCGGCTGACGGAGGCGGGCTTCCGCGTCTTCCGGCACCGGCTCGTCCCACCGAACGACGGCGGCCTGAGCCTCGGCCAACTGGCCATCGCCGCTCATGCCATCAGCCAGCTTTGAGCGAAACCATGTGCCTCGGCGTTCCCGGACGCGTGACGGAGACCTACACCGAGCACGACGTGCTCATGGGCAGGGTGGATTTCGGCGGTGTGGCCAAGCGCGTCTGTCTCGAGCACGTGCCCGACGTGCAGATCGGCGAGTACGTCATCGTCCACGTCGGATTTGCGCTGTCAAAGATCGACGAGCACGAGGCGCAGCAGGTGTTCGCGTTTCTCGAGGCAATGGACGATCTGGAGGAACTGCGGCGCGAAGAAGCAAGCTCCGCGGCGAGTGTTTCCGACCTCTGACCTCTGACTTCTGGTTTTTGGCCTCTGGGAAGAGCGCTCCTCTAGCGAGTCGCGGCTAAACGGCGAGTCGCGGCTAAACGGTTGAACTGCCCATGCGTTTCCAGGACGAGTATCGCGATCCGGTCGCGGCCCGTAAGCTGCGGGATGCGATCCGCGCCGTCACGACGCGACCGTGGACGATCATGGAGATCTGCGGCGGACAGACGCATACGATCGTCCGCTACGGCATCGATGAGCTGCTGCCGCCGGAAATCGAATTGGTGCACGGTCCGGGCTGTCCCGTGTGCGTCACGCCGCTGGAACTGATCGATCGGGCGATCGAAATCGCGTCCCGGCCCGAGGTGATCTTCTGCTCGTTCGGCGACATGCTCCGCGTACCCGGCAGCCGCCGCGATCTGTTTGCGGTGAAAGCCGCCGGCGGCGACGTGCGCATTATCTATTCGCCGCTCGATTGCCTGCGGATCGCCGAGAACAATCCGCAGCGGACGGTGGTGTTCTTCGCCGTGGGCTTCGAGACGACCGCGCCGGCGAACGCGATGGCGGTGTGGCAGGCGGCGCGGCGGGGGATCGACAACTTCGCCGTGCTCGTCTCGCACGTGCTCGTGCCGCCGGCCATGACGGCGATCCTGTCCTCGCCCGCCAACCGCGTGCAAGCCTTTCTGGCGGCCGGCCACGTGTGCACGGTGATGGGGATCGACGAGTACGAGCCGCTGGCAAGGCGGTTCGACGTGCCGATTGTGGTCACCGGTTTCGAGCCGCTCGACCTCCTGGACGGCGTGTATCGCTGCGTGCGAATGCTGGAAGCCGGGCAGACCGGCGTAGAGAACCAGTACGCCCGCGTCGTCCGCCCCGAGGGCAGCCCGTCCGCCCGCAAGCTGCTCGACGAAGTCTTCGAGATCACCGACCGCAAATGGCGCGGCATCGGCACGATTCCAAACAGCGGCTACCGCCTCGCCCCGGCTTATGCCCGTTTCGATGCCGAGCGGCGGTTCGCGGTCGACCGGCTCGAAGTGCTCGAATCGGAGGAATGCATCAGCGGGCTGATCCTGCAGGGCCTCAAAAAG
>JAHWKJ010000443.1 GCA_019347905.1 Planctomycetota bacterium | reverse complement strand
GCCATCGGCACCGACGTGGCCTACACCTCGCAGAACGCCAGCGCCGAGCAGAAGAAGGTCCCCCGCCTGCGCCGCGGCCGCGAGGAGTTCCGCTCCCTCTGGCCGGCCGACGACTACCAGACCACGCCCGAAGCCACCGGCAGCCTCGCCTGGACCAACTGGCCGCTATTCACAGTCGGCCTGGTGCAACGCGGCCACTCGGACGAAAACATCCGCAAAATCCTCGGCGGCAACGTGCTGCGGGTGGCGCGGGAGACGATGAATCGTTCGTGAGCTGGCCGCTTTCCGGCGGCTGCGTTGAGGCCTCAGTCGTACGGCCGGCGTCGCAGTGCGGGCTTGAGCTGGATCGCTCGTTCGCGATCCCGATCAGCCTCGTCGCCGTGCCCCAGCCGGTGATGCGCAACTCCCCGCTCGAACCAGGCGGACGCGAAATCTTGGTCCATCGCAATCGCCTTGTCGAAGTCGGTAATGGCCTGTTCGACGTCGCCGGCCTTCAGATACGCTCGGCCGCGCCAGAAGTGGAGCTTCTTGAGAAACGACGGCGCAGGAACAGCGGCCCCCGGATTTCCCCGGAGCATATACGTCGCTGGAATGTCATCCGGCAGTGGGCCGAGGTCGATGGCGTTAGACGGTGGACCGATTGACGTCGAGAAGTCCGCAATCGCCTTGGCATAGTCGCCGGACCAGTAATAGGCCAAGCCACGCGCGGCGTGCAGAGACACGAGATTGTGATATCTCAGGATGGTTTGCCCGGTTCCAGGCTCGAGCCGATCCGCGCGCTCGATCGCGCTGGTGAAGTCCTTGATGGCTCCCGCATAATCTCCGCTGTTGTTCTTCGCTGCGGCTTGTCGAACGAGTTCGTCGAATGGCTGTTCGCGCAGCAGCGCGATCATCAGGATGATCGCAACGACACTGGCGGAGATCGCGATGAATGCCAGGATGCGACGACGCGTCAATGCAATTGGCGGCGGAGGCCAACCGCCCTCCGCGTCGCGTTGTGTGTCGAGTTCGCCGGAGCCTCCGGTCTCGTGCACTGCGTTATCACCAGACGGAAACGCCGCTACGGAGGCCCCCTCATGGATCGTGCCACAGTTCCAGCACGAGTCGAACTGATCGTCAATCGACTCGGCACAGTTCGAGCACGTCCAGGCCATTGACCGACCCCGAGTCGGGTTCCGTCATTGAACTTCCGCGGGAGAAGAATCTCGAACCGTCGGTATGCACTGCTGATAGGTCGCCGGTCCCTCAACGATGAACGAGATGCCCTCGCGCGCCAGCGCAGCCAGCGCCGCTTCGGGAACCAGCGTCTTGCCGTCCGAGAATGACTTGCACGAAAACCGGCCGAAGAGAAAGCCGATGGCCTTCCGTTCGGTCTGGGGATCGGAAAAGTGAATGCAGATCATGTCTCGATGATAGCGCTGGACGTGCAGTCAATCCAGCCGAAGACTTCAGCGGCCCCCGTCATCGAATCGCAGCGGCGTCCGTCCGTTGCATCAGTGCGCGTTGATCGATTATTCTGCCTCGCATGTGCGGGCAGACGGATGCGCCCGCGGTACGGGGAAAGCGGCAGCGACGCGCGGGAGTCTGGCGATGCTCCGAGTTTTCGGATCGGCCACACGGCCGTGTGACGGATTGACGCGGCGCGAGGCGCTTCGCGTCGGCGGCCTGTCGCTGCTGCCCGCGCTCTCGCTGCCGCGACTGCTCGAGGCGCGGGAACGGTCGTCCGCAGTCCGTCCCGGAACGGCCCGCTCGGTCGTCCTGCTGAACCTCTTGGGCGGGCCGCCGCATATCGACCTGTTCGATCTGAAGCCGGCCGCGCCGAAAGAGGTGCGGGGCGAGTTCGGCCCCATCGACACCGCCGTGCCCGGAGTGCAGATCTCGGAACTCTTGCCCCTGACGTCGCGGGTGATGGATCGCTGCACGCTGATCCGCACGTATTCCCACCGCTACAACAGCCACAACCCGTACAACGTCTACACCGGCTTCGATCTCGGCAGCGACCGTGACAACTACTTCGCCAAGCGCAGCGACCATCCCTCGATGGGCTCGGTCTGCCAGTACCTGGACCTCGGCTCGTCCGAAGTGCCGCGGTACGTGATCCTGCCTGCCTATCCCGGCCACTCGCAGGCGCTGCGGCGGGCCGGACCGTACGGCGGATATCTGGGCAGCCGGTACGACCCGCTGTTTACCGTCTGGGACAAGAAGTTCGCCGGCAAAGGCAGCTTCTACGAGCCGACGACCGCCCTCGGGGTTCCCGTGCTGCCCTCGCTCGATTCGCTGGCCGACGTGACGGCCGACCGGCTCGATCGAAGACACTCGCTGCTGGAACAGCTCGACCGCGGCGTTCGCGCCGTCGAGCGCTCGCGCGCCGTAGAAAGCATGAGCCACTTCCAGCAGCAGGTCTTCGCGCTGCTCACGTCGCCCGAGACCCGCAGGGCCTTCGACCTGTCGCACGAGCCGGAGGCCGTTCTCGATCGCTACGGCCGGCACGTGTGGGGGGCGAGCCTCGCGATCTGCCGCCGGCTGGTCGAGGCCGGCTCGACGTTCGTCAGCGTCAACTGGGAAGAGGCCGACAGCGGCAACCACTGGGACATGCACAACAACAACTTCGGCATGTGCCGGATTCTGGTGCCAACGCTCGACCAGATCGTCTCGGCGCTGATTCTCGATCTGGAAGACCGGGGCCTTTTGGATTCGACGCTGGTGGTGGTGATGGGCGAGATGGGCCGCACGCCGAAGGTGAACGGCAACTCGGGCCGCGACCACTGGCCGCAGTGCGGCTTCGTGCTCCTGGCCGGCGGCGGGACGCGGCGGGGCCTGGTGCTGGGCCGGACCGACGCCCAGGCGGCGTATCCCGCCGACCGTCCGGTCTCGGCCGGGGACCTCGTGGCCACGATCTACCACTTGCTGGGCGTCGACCCCACGCTGACCGTCGACGATCTCTCCGGCCGCCCCGTGCACATTGCGCACGGCGGGCAACCCGTGTGGGAAGTCATCGCCTGACCCGCAGATTGGAAAAGGTTCCTGCCGGCCAGAACTCACGCGGTGCGCGTCTGCGGTCCAATGCAGGTCTGAGTGCCTATCGCTTCCAGTCGATTTGGAGGCCGTCAAAACTGGTCCCAAAGAATCTGACGGCGTAGTCCGTCGCTGCTTCGGACAGTGAATTGAACTCATCGACGGCCTCAAGGGCGAATCGATTGACCCCGCACTCGACCTTCCAATAGACCTTGTACCGATCTGCGTCCGATCGCTCGATCAAACCACCGTCGAAGTCATCGTCCGGTCGCCAGTCGGTTGGGTACCAGCCTCTGTCCTCGACGACCGCGCAGATTTCGGCGACGAGCAAGCTGCCGGACAGAGAGCCTCTCAGCATCGCTTCTCTCTCGGGCACATTCAGGTGCCATTTGGCGATGAAGGCTCTCGCCAGCTCGCGGTCTGTGAATGCGGGATGCATTTCTATTGGCACTAACCGGTCATATCGTCGAACGTCCCGATCGCCATCAGCCCCGAGAGCGAGAACAAGAACGGTTCCTCGCACTGTTCCTGACACCTTTTTTGCTTGCCAGGATGTCTCCCTTCCGCAGCTCTTTCGCAGCCTCTGGCAACCGCGGTTACGCGGCCGGATTCACTTCAAGTTGAGCGGCTTGTTACGTCAAGCTCCCGTCTCAGTGCTGAATGTACTTGATGCCTATAATGAAGCCCCCCGAGCACCCAGGCAACAACCCCAATGCCTCCGATGGACCAAATTGGCACGAGGATCATCAGCGCGCTAGGAGTCAGACCGGCGCCCAGCATGTGCGGGAAGGAGATTCTGACGATTGCCCCGCCAACCACCAGGCACGCGAAAAACAGTTGAAGAAGTTTCTGGCCGATCTTCAACAGTGGCGGCCGTTCGACCGAGGCGACAATGGCGCGCCGCCGTCTTTCTTCATTTGCGGCTTCCTGGTCCTGACGTTGGAAAATCGCAGGGTCATCGACAAATTGACCGACGGTTACCGCGCGACCGGCGGAACCCTGCGGGCATACGAGCCAATCACGGGAGATTTGCCGCTTTTCGAGTCGCGACAGCACGTCAGTGCGGGTCAAATTGCTCCGCCAAATCCAAGCGTCGGAACGCTTGATTGCGAGGCGGTCTTCCATTCGTCTTTGCGGGTTTGCAGATGCGCCGTGTACGCCGCCCGATTCCCCGCCTAACGCAAGGATTCTTCCGGACTGCCCCACGACGCTGCGAGGAATGATCTGGCCCTGTCGCCGGAGCATGCCGGATCGAAACCAGAATCCCGTTGAACTGAGCCGCTTCGCGGCGGCAACTGGCTGGCGTCGAGTTGATCACTATGGGCATTGATCGATGCCGCCGCGCAGCGAGCCGCATTGTATCGGTCGGCGGACGGTGCGTTCAATCGGGTGATGCAGGTGGCGCAGCGCCGGTCGGACGGTCGGCCTGGGCGCAGCCGGCGGCGGTGAATTGAAACCGCGTGAGCCATGCGTCACGCGGCCGCCTGACCTGCGGGTCTCGATGTCATGCCAGCTCGCGGATCGGCTCGCGGCGTTCCAGCAGCTGACGCGGGCGGCCGTCGTGGTCGAGGATCGTCGTCGCCGGGTCGATCCCCAGGGGCGGGAAGGGGGACAGGTCCATTTTTCAGCGTCGTTCGCTCCCATTGGCGCGGCCGCCAGCGCAACCGCTCCCCCTCCTTATAGAGAGACGATCCGAACCTCTTGCGAAGAGCCGTCGATGTTCCCTCGCGCCGCGCACATCCGCCGAGAACGCAATGGCGCCCGGCGCCATCCGCAGTGGCAGGCCGCTCCGTCGGCACAGCGCGGCACTGGCAAATCTGAGACGCGCCGCAATTCAGAGGGCAAGATGGCCGGGGGGCCGGGGGGTGGAAAAGTTGGAATCTTGCCAAGTTGCCCATCCGGCGCGTCGCCGCCCAGTCCCGTTCCCGGCTTTGCCGGCAACCCGCAACTGACATTCGCTGCCGGCGCGTGATGCCCTGGTCGGTTGAGTCGGCCGTGGTGTTTTTTTTCGGCGGTGTCGTTTATCGTGGTGGTGCATTGCGGAACGACATTCGTCCCCGCCATGTGGCGATGGAGTCCGACTGTTGCATCCGCTTTTCCTGAGGTTCGATCCACTCCTGGAGTCATCCGTGACGATTTCGCGACGAAAGTTCCTGGGTTCATCCGCCGCGATCGCGGCCGGGTTCTTCGGGCTGCGGGGTTACGTCTCACAATTGGCCGCCGGTGCGGCGTCGGAGGACGCGTTCGGCTACGGCCACCCCCTGGCCGATTGCGATTGAGATTGGAGACCGCCTGGAGAAACGGCGAATGGCAACGAGCGTCTGCTTCATCAACATGAAGGGCGGTGTCGGCAAGACGACGTTGGCGATGCAACTCGCGCACGGAGCAGACCGGAA